>DAICZM010000181.1 GCA_027311145.1 Ktedonobacterales bacterium | reverse complement strand
TTTGTACAGCCCGTTAACTTGCATGCAAATTCAATCGAATTCACAAACCCGCAGCTGGTGACTACCTTGGAAAATTGGCTAAGCGATTTTTTTGACCTTCAGTATTTCAATCCAGAACAAGTTGTATATGTCAACGAAAAAATTGCTCGGCGTGTTCGCTCACCCCGATGATGAGGGCATGATGAGTGGCGCAATGCTCCAATATATGACACAAGGTGTCGAAACGGGCCTGGTTTGCGCCACACGCGGCGAGGTCGGCGAAATTTCAGACCCCGCTCTCGCGACTTCAGCAAACCTGGGTCAGGTGCGCGAGCAGGAGATGCGCGATGCTGCGCAAGTCTTAGACGTGAAGCACCTATGGTTCCTGGACTATCGCGACTCCGGCATGGACGGCACGCCTGAGAATCAGGACCCACGTGCTTTCATTCAGGCCAGCCCGGCGGAGATCGTCGGTAAACTCGTGGCGATTATTCGCGCGTTTCAGCCCCAAGTCATCGTGACCTTCGATGAAACAGGTGGCTATGGACATCCCGACCATATTGCTATCTATCGTGCCACCACGGCCGCGTTTCATGCTGCTGCCGATGGTGTGCAATACCCTGAGTTGGGGCCGGCTTATGCGGCCGCCAAGCTCTATTACAGCTCATTCCCACGCAGTGCTATCCGTTTGATGGTTGAATGGTTGCAAGAACAAAACTACGAGAACGGCTTTGCCGCCCTTGATCCCGACCGCTTTGGCATGCCCGACGAACTCATTACCGTTCGGCTCGATGTCGAACCCTGGCTGGACACAAAGGCACGCTCTTGGGCCATGCACCGCACGCAGATGAACCCCAACAGTCCATTAGCGCGCGTGCCAGAAGCACTCCAGCATAAATGGCGTAGCCAGGAGTGCTACCAACTTGTAACCTCGCGTGTCGGACTCGATGTCGCTGGCGAAAATGACCTGTTTGCCCGCGTGCCGTAGCGTTTCCGCACTCACACGATCGCGCCGTGCAGACCGGCCACGTATGCCTCTGACAGCTTGGGAACCGTTTGGTAGGTGCTGAGTTCGGCTGGCTCGATCCAACGCATGTCCGTTGCTTCCCAATCGAGTCGGATGTCATCTGGGGCTAGAACCGCAAAAAGAAAGGGGTGGACGTAGAAATGACGCTCTAATGCCTGATCTCTATGCTCCACCACTGCCCCACGCCGCAGCATACGGACCTGCTCACCTTGCAAGCCTGTCTCTTCGCGAATCTCTGTATAGGCCTGCTCATCCGGCGTGACCGTCGGCTCGACGAAGCCGCTAATGCCTGCCCAGCTGGCGTGATAGCTGCCCACGCGCTGACTGCGCTGGACCAGCAAGATGCGTGGTGACGGTCCGTCATCACGCTGCAAAAAACAAGTCACCACATGCGTTGGACGCAAAGGGCGTGCTTCTTCTGGTCGCATTGTGTGTTCTCCCTGAGAGATCGCCCATCCCAAGAGGTATTGCGGGCATGACAATCAGCTATTTTTCCGCTATACTTTGGATAGTCATTATGTGTGTCTCTTCCATCTCATACTAGCACACTACTATACCATCAGTATCGCTATAGGAGCAACTTTTCTCTATGCAAACGCAAGAGCCAACAGCCATCGGTACACCAGCCGTGCCCCAGACAGGCGTGGTATTTTCGACATGGCGAACCACCCTCACACCCTGGTGGCATGCGACACGCGCCATACTGCCCACATTTCTGCTTACACGCCTGCTTTTCCTGGTGCTGTCCTATTTTGGCGGTGTCCTCTTTTTCGTCGCTAACTATTCACCATACCCACTCGCGTTGCGTGACGTGTTTGATACATGGTATCGTTGGGACGCCATTCGCTATGCCACCATTGCGACACAGGGCTACCCCACTCTGGAGTATGCGGCCTTCTTCCCGCTCTATCCCGCACTTGAACATGCCTTTTATCTCCTCTTCCACCGCGATATACTGGCTATTGGGATGTTGATCTCCAATCTCGCCTTCCTCGGCACTTTGATTGTGTTCTATCGCCTCGTTGACATGGAATTCGAGCGTGAGACGGCCAGACGAAGCGTATTTTATCTCTCAATCTTCCCAACCGCATTTTTCTTCTTCGCCGCCTATAATGAATCGCTTTTCCTTTTATTTGTGCTACTGAGTTTCTATTGCATGCGGCGCGGTCATTGGTGGATGGCGGCCATTTTTGGCGCACTCACCACACTGACCCGCTCGCTTGGCCTTTTTCTCGCCCTCATCTTCATCTATGAGTTTGCGCGTCAGCAATGGTTGCCGCTCTTACAAGCATGGCGCGCGCGGCATCGCCTGACACTGCTCCGTCTGCTCTGGCAATTCGTGCCTGTTGCCCTCATCCCACTGGCCCTAGGTCTATATGCTTATGCCCTCAGCGTGCGCTTTCACGATCCGCTGGCCTTCGATCATGCCCAGGTTCACTGGCGCGTCGGCCTCAATTTCCCCTGGGATGCGCCCCTGATCGCCCTCCGCAGTCTTGTCACATTGCCACTCTTCAGCTTTGCCGTGGCCCACGATCTCATCGAACTGAGTGCGCTGGCCTTGTTCAGCGTTTTGCTTGTCCTCTGCTTCGTTGGGCAAGAGCGTCTGCCGCGTGAGCAGTGGAGTTTCGCCCTCTTTGGCATCATGGCCCTGGTGTTCGCCCTGCTCTTCCCAGGCATTCCCGGCCCAAATGGCTTGCCCTATGACCCGATGCCGTCGATGCAGCGTTTTGTGCTGGAAATCTTTGTCGGCTTCATTCTGCTGGCGCGTTTGGGCCGCCGCCCCTGGTTTCATCAGGGCTATCTGTTGTTCTCGCTACCGATGCTGGCTTTTTTCACCTTCCAATTTATGACCGGCCACTGGACCGTTTGAACGGGTATTTTTTTACAGTTGACGCTGTCCCCTTCCAAGTGCTAAAATATATCCTAGTTACAAGGTCGGATTAACGCGGCACATGGGTCGCGTTACGACCGCGCAGAACCCACAATTTTGATGAGAAGGGAGAGGCCGTGTATGTTACGTGTTTCTACCAAAGGTGAGTATGGCGTGCGAATCATGGTCGATCTCGCTCGTCACTACGGTGAACGCCCCCGCTCACTCACAGATATCTCGCAGGCAGAAATGTTGCCACTGGCATATCTGGAGCAACTGGTGAAAATGTTGCGTGATGCCGAGCCCCCGCTTGTTGTCAGCACACGCGGCGCACATGGGGGCTATCGACTGAGTCGCGATCCGTCACACATCACAATGGGCGAGATTGTGCGCGTCCTGGAAGGCCCGATTGCACCAATGATCTGCGCAACTGAAGGCGAGATGGCGCAGATTTGTGGCTTCCTGGATTCTTGCAAAACAAAATATCTCTGGACAAAAGTGCGCGATGTGGTAGCGCAAACCCTCGATATGATGACACTTGCCGATCTGGCCCGTGAGTCATCACGCGCAACAGAGCAGGCACACGAAGAGATGCCAAGCATGCCGGTTGCTACCCGCAATCAGTTTATTGCGCTCTCCGATATACATGTAGGCCCGATTTCCGGTGGGTACTACATACCCAAAGACGGTGAGTCCGAAATTCACCCTTTGTCTAAATAGGAAGGTACGTTTGGTTATGGATTCAGAATTGATCATTAAGAACTTGCATGCCAACATTGAAGGCAAGCCGATTTTACGCGGCGTGGACCTTATCGTCAAACAAGGCGAAATCCACGCTCTGATGGGACCCAATGGCTCTGGCAAAAGCACGCTGGCGAACGTCATCATGGGCAACCCTAAATATGAAGTCACCGATGGCGAAATCTGGTTTAAGGGCGAGAACATCCTCGAATATTCGCCTGACCGCCGCGCACGTATGCGCCTCTTCCTCGCCTTCCAATATCCAATGTCTATCCCTGGCGTCAGTGTCGCCAACTTCTTGCGCCGTTCGCTGGAAGCCGTGCGCGAGGGCAACAAGCCGTTGGCCGAAGGCGATAACCCCACAGGCCGCATGGCGAAGCGCAAGTCTATCCCGCCCGGCGAGTTCCGCAAACTCTTGCAGGCCAAGATGAAACTGCTTAAGGTCGATAATAGCTTTATCAACCGCGCCATCAATGATGGCTTCTCCGGTGGCGAGAAGAAACGAGCCGAAATCTTGCAGATGGCCCTGCTCGAGCCGGAAATCGCCCTGATGGACGAGACCGACTCCGGCCTCGACATTGACGCCCTCAAGATCGTCTCCGAAAGTGTCAACGCCCTGACTGGCCCCAATCTGGGCATTCTGCTCATCACGCACTATCAGCGTATGCTCAACTACATCACACCCGATTTCGTGCATGTGATGTTCAATGGTCGGATCGTCAAGTCCGGTGGCAAAGAGCTAGCCTTTGAACTTGAAGAAAAGGGCTATGAGTGGCTCAAGCCCGAAGATAGCGAGAGCGGGGAGATCGTCAATGCTTAATGTTTCGGCTCCTGGCTTCTCCCGCGAGGCCGTCATCGAGCTGTCGCGTTTCAAAGGGGAGCCGGAGTGGATGCTTCAGAAGCGTCTGCACGCCTGGGAAAGCTATGAACAGACGCCCACCCCCTTAGGACGGCGTGGCGACCTGGGAACGTGGCGCACGTTCTCAAATTTCAATTTCCAGCAGTTGCAGCCCTTTGTGCCCAGCGCGCTGAGTGATGCCCTGCCGGCTTCTATCGAACAATCGCTGCAAAATGCTCTCGTCGATGAACGCTCTGGCCTAATCGTGCAGCATAACGCCTCTGTTGTGCATACCGAACTCAGCGCGCAACTCAAGCAGCGCGGCGTCATCTTGAGCGATCTGGATTCTGCTGTGCGCGATTACCCTGAGTTGGTGCAGCAATACTTTATGACCGACTGCGTGCCCGTCTCACAGAACAAATACACTGCGTTGCATGCCGCTTTTTGGAGCGGTGGCTTCTTCCTCTATGTGCCGAAGGGCGTTGAGATCGAGGCCCCGCTGCTCGCGCAGGTCTGGCTCGATGCCTCTACCGCAGCAACCTTCACTCACACGCTGATTATTGCAGAAGAATTGAGCAGCGTGCGCTTCGTCGAGGAATATACCTCTGGTGTGGCCCACGAGCAGAGCGCGTTCCTCAGCGATGTTGTCGAAATCTATGCACAGAATGCGGCCCGTGTCGAGTTCAGTAACCTGCAAGACCTGGGTCAGAACATCTGGCACATCACAAATAAGAATGCAGTCTTTGCGAAGGACGGCAGCACGACCTTTGTCGTTGCCGATCTGGGGGCGAAGGTCATGCACGAGACGATTGGGGCCGGCCTAGGCGGCAATGGCAGCGCGGGCGAACTGGTTGGTGTTTTCTTCACCGATCACGACCAGCGTTTTGCCATCAACACCCTCTCGTATCACCATGCCCTCTCGACGAACGCCGAAACAATGGTCAAAGGCGTGCTAACCGATGAGTCGCGGGTCGAATTTGACGGTATGATTCGCATCGCTCCAGGAGCGCAGCAGACAGCCTCGTTCCTCTCCGCACACGGCCTGATGCTGAGCAAGAAGGCCCGTGCCGAGTTCATTCCTGGTCTGGAAATCGCCGCCAACGAGGTTAGTGCCAGCCATGGCGCAACCACCGGGCAGATCGACGAAGAGCAACTTTTCTACCTGATGGTGCGTGGCATCGCCCGCGAAGAGGCCGAACGGATCATCGTGCAGGGCTTCTTTGAGCCGGTCCTTCAGCGCATCCCGCTGGAAAATCTGCGTGTACGCCTACGCCGCAGCATCGTGCGTCGCATGAGTGGCGCGTCGTATGAAGCCGAGGCCGACACCTGGGTTGATGCGCAGGAACGCTGGGAAATCGAGGATGTTGACGAGGGAGCAATCCATCTGGGAGGTAACCCCAACGACGACGAGATCAAACTCGCCGAATATTAAAAATGTCGTGTGGAAAATAAGGCGATGGGGGTGGGGCTTGTCCTCTCCCTGCCCCCCATCTTCCCCATGAATGCCCAACCATCGTGTCTGTTTGCAAGGGCATTCCACACGTGCAATCACCATTTTGATCAGGCGGGAAGGAAAAATATGACAACAACAGCACACAACCAAACAGGGCAGAGCAAGGATGCCAACGTTGTAGGGACCGATGTATCGCTTCCGCAGGCTGATGTAGCGCAACCGTCGTCTCCCCCCATCGCAGCTCTACGCAGTGACTTCCCCATCCTCAATATACAGGTACACGGAAAGCCATTGGTCTACCTCGATAGTGCCGCAAGTTCACAAAAACCACAAGCCGTTCTTGACGCCATGAACGTCTATTACCAGACCTACAATGCCAATGTGCATCGTGGCGTCTATTCCATCAGTGAAGAGGCCACGGCGGCGATGGAACGAGCGCGTGTCAAAGTGGCACGCTTCATTCACGCTCGCCAGAGTAAGCAAGTGATCTTCACGCGCAATACGACTGAAAGCATCAACCTTGTCGCTTTTAGTTGGGGCAATGCCAACATTCACGCTGGTGATCTCATCATCCTGACGGAGATGGAGCATCACAGCAACCTGGTTCCCTGGCAATTGCTGGCCGCACGCACGGGTGCGCGTCTGGAATTTGTGCCTGTGACCGACGATGGCCTGCTGCGCCTGGATATCTATGACGCCTTGCTCAAGCAGCAGCCGAAACTCGTTGCCTTTACACATATGTCAAACGTGCTTGGCACGATCAATCCGGCCCAACAGATGATTGCGCAGGCGCACGCGGTGGGTGCGATCGTCTTACTCGATGGCGCGCAGAGCATACCCCATCTGCCTGTCGATGTGCAGGCCCTGGACGTGGATTTTCTGTGTTTCAGCGGACATAAGATGCTTGGCCCGACTGGTATTGGCGTTCTCTATGGCAAACGCGATCTGCTCGAAGCCATGCCCCCTTTCATGGGCGGTGGCGATATGATTCGCACCGTCAAACTGCGTGAGTCCACCTGGAACGACCTGCCCTGGAAGTTTGAAGCCGGCACGCCCGCCATTGCCGAGGCTGTTGGTTTAGGTGCGGCAGTCGATTATCTCAACACGCTTGGCATGGAGCATGTGCAGCAGCACGAGCAGGAGTTGGTGGCTTACGCGCTCGCACAATTGCGCACCGTGCCCGACCTGACTATCTATGGGCCTGAAGCCGACAAACGCGGCGGCGTTGTCTCGTTCACGCTTGGCGATATTCACCCACACGATCTCGCCTCCATTCTCGATCAAGAAGTTGGCGTCGCTATCCGTGCCGGTCATCACTGCGCGCAACCGCTGATGGAACGCTATAACCTCGCTGCTACTGCACGCGCCAGCTTTTACGTGTATACTATGAGAGAAGAAATTGACACGCTCGTACAAGGTTTGCACAAAGCGCGCCAAATCTTTAGCTTTTAACATACGAAACAGCATTTGAGGGGCAACAAGCAATAATAAGGTAGGTGTACCTATGTCAATGGATTATCGAGAATATATATTGGAGCATTATCGCAACCCGCGCAACTATGGTACGCTGGAAAAGCCAAATGTGCATTCGGAGGACTCAAACCCGCTGTGTGGCGATCAGTTGGCGATGGACCTGAACGTCGAAGGCGACCATGTCACAGAGGTGCGTTTCCGCGGGCGCGGGTGTGCTATCAGCCAGGCAGCCGCTTCGATGCTCTCAGAGATGATCGAGGGCAAGACACTCACAGAGGTGATCGCGCTTGGCACGGACGATGTCCTAGAGGCGTTGGGTGTGCCGATTAGTCCGGCGCGGACGAAGTGCGCGTTCCTCTCGCTACGTGTGCTACATCGTGGCCTGGCCATTGCGGGCTTTGAGAAGGTCCACGAAGACGAAGAAGCATAAGGGTTTTACATACATGGTGATGAGCGATTTTCTGAAAGTTGCGTACCTGGACGAGGTTCCAGTCGGCAAGCTGAGAGCCTTTGAGGTCGACGGCGAACCCGTCTGCCTTGCTAACGTGGATGGCACAATCTATGCCTTTACCGATAACTGCACCCATATCAGCGGCCCGCTCAGCGATGGCGAACTGAGCGGATGTGTGCTAACCTGCCCTTGGCATCTGGCGCAATTCGATGTGCGCAACGGCAATGTGTTACGTGGCCCGGCCCGGCAAGCGGTTTTGACCTATCCCGTCAAAATCGATGGGCAGGCCATTCTGATTAGCCTGCCCGCTGCCGAATGACCATTTTTGCATTACAACCAGATGCGCCAGCGATCATCCTCGCTCACCGAACTGTCGCGTAACGTCGCATAATTGGGCCAGAGCGTTGCTGAGGGGTCAATGCCTTTGCGCGCAATGGCGATAGCTCCTGCCCAACTTTCGTCGCTACTGAGGGCGTCTAGCTCGGAGGGCGTAAAGAAACGCGCATCGTCCAACTCTGCCAGGTTGGGACGTAGGTCGCGCACGGGCGAAAGCAGGCGGGCACGAAACATGAAGAAATAGTTTTGCTCGCCATCGTCCATCACCCAGAGGCGCACACCCTGCAAGCCTTCAATCTCGACATGCAGGTTGGTCTCCTCAAACGTCTCGCGAGCAGCCGCCGTATCCGGCATTTCGCCCTGATTGACGCGGCCTGCTGGCAACAAATAACGCCCCTTGGTTGCCCCATAAATGGTACGCACAAGCAGCACGCTCCCCTCATGCACGACTATCGCTCCTGCGCCAATGCTGATGGGACGGCGTGGGCGCGCCGTCTGCTCTATCGGTGACAATGATTCCATCGCTCATCGCTTTCCTTTTCGCCTAAAATACATACTACACCCTTCCCTCTCTATAACGATTGACAAAGCGGTAGGGACCGATGCATCAAGTATGCCATTATACATCTACCATGCCAGAGAGAAACATCATTGGCTCACGGGCACGGACGCGATCAATCGGTCCCCACTACTCTGTCAAACGTCATCCGATACGTTGTGTGAACGGACGGGCAACCACAAGGGTCCCCAC
>DAICZM010000180.1:8670-8922 GCA_027311145.1 Ktedonobacterales bacterium | reverse complement strand
TTTTATTCACCTTGGCCTCAAAGTCGCTCCCCTTGTTGGAAGCTCGAACCGGAGAAAACATCGAAATCGTCTTCACCGCGTCCTCTTCGCACAACGTACGACCCACCCGCTCTTGCAACAACACGTCGGATTTGACTATACCAGTTCGGCCTGCCTCCTTGACGGACTGCGGGAGGGGGCGCGACTACCCTTTCAGATGGATCCGCAACCTTGCCTTCATCTGGCACTTCCCTCTGAGGAAGAGGAAGCAGA
>DAICZM010000180.1:0-8660 GCA_027311145.1 Ktedonobacterales bacterium | reverse complement strand
ATACCATCAGGCCCAACGAGACCTTGTCGATGCATCCATCTGGGTGGGCACGCCAGCCAGCCTCGTGTACACGTATATTGATTCACAACTCAATCCTGATCGTCTCCGTTTTATCGAACTGGTTTACCGACGAAGCGATTTGATCGTCGTGGACGAAGCCGATCGCGTACAGGTTCAGTTCGATCACCTCTTCAGCCCAAGTCTGACCTTGATGAGCCGTGGAAGGGAGTCATGGTTAGGGAGCCTTCAGGAGAAAGTGGCCGCGGAAGTCTCAAGGGAAGGGCTTGCGCAGTTCCAATATGAGCAGGTGAACAATTGGGATAAAGCACTGCGCTACGCTGACGGGGCCCTTCACAATGTCTACGCCTTCCTCCTCACAAAACCCGCCTTGCAGACCTGGATTGAGAAAGAACGCGACTACTTTAGCGGTCTGACACTCCTAGAAAAGCTCACCATCGACCTAAGCGGGGTTCCCATCGAGCAGGGAAAGTCCCCATTTGACCACCACCTCTTTCAAGAGTTCTGGCACCCCTTCAGTACGTTTCTTGATGATCCCCTCGGAGAAAAGAAGGATAACAACCACGAACTCGCCGACCTTGCCCGGCAAATTGTTGCTGTTCATGATCGGCGCGTTGAGCAACGACTGAGTGAGTGGATACAAAAACAGCCAATAATCCCATTAGAAGCGTATGAGGTGCAGGATTACGCGATTCGTCTTGGCTTCGCGCTCATGCTTGAAGTGCTTTCTAATCGGCTTGATGCCCTCATGCGTGATTGGAAAGAAGTAGAAGTCATTCTGGGGCTAGAGGGAAGAAGCTCGGCCCTCTTCTATAGCCCACCGGAAGACTATGCTCCCTTGCTACCGGATGCGCCAATGGGTAATATCCTCGGCTTCCAATACCTTCGCTCCACCCAAAATCTCAAGGACCCAGGTGAACTCCGTTTCTTTCGTTGCATGGGAGTGGGGCGTTGGCTACTGTTGCACCTGCATGATATCTTTGCAGCGGACAACATCGCTGGTCCTCATGCGCTCTTGCTCTCAGGGACCAGCTGGGCAGGAACAGCACCAGGCTATCACGTCCAGCTCCCTGTCACAGGTGTCCTGCTGGCACCAGATCAGGAGGTTAAAGCAATTAATACCAGTTCGTTTCAGCTTTCCCTCCAGTGGAATCGCCAGCGTCAGCCCATTTCCATTTCTGGAAAACAGGGGCTTGCGCGTACGCATGCCCTTGAAGAAATGCTCCATGAACTGTCCCGGGAAGATAAAGTAGGGGAAACGAGGCTTCCCAGCGTCCTTGAAGAGAAAAAAAGTATGCTACCAGAAGGACGCCAGCGCGTTCTCCTGCTAGTGGGAAGCTATGTCGAGGCCGAGCACGCCCACCGCTTCCTCCTTAAACAGCGGCCCGACTGGGAGGGTCAGACGGCCTATCTAGTCCCAGATGATGCAGAGTTTGAAAGCGAGTGGCACGGCAACGGTGACCTCCTGCACCGCGGCCTGGTCGACCAGTTTGCTCGTACGGGAGCTTGGCTCCTCATCGCGCCTTTGCTTGCTATTGAACGGGGGCACAACATTCTAAACGACGAGAAAATGGCTGCGATTGGTGCAGCCTACTTCTTAGTCCGGCCCCATCCGCGGCCAGATGACATCAACTACGTTATTCACAGCATCAATCGCTGGGCCCTTGAAAAAATGCAAGACCGCTCTTGGTTATTAAGTAAATACCAGGAGAAACCGCTACCATTAAACCAGATCGGGCACGCCTTTCGCCGTGCGGCGTTTGGGAGATGGCGTCAGCTCTTGCGTCAACCGCTCAAATACAGTACACTCAATCCATATGCCCGTAAAGCCCTCGTATGGAATCAGTTGGTCTCCATCTGGCAGGTTATAGGGCGACTGGTTCGTGGTGGATGCCCCGCGGAGGTGTTCTTCTGTGACGCGAAATTCGCTCCTCGCACTGCTAATCTGAGCGACGACGATGAGACAACAAGTTTGATCATGGGTATGAAAGAGGTTCTCACTCCCTACTTTGACGAACATGACTCACAAGACGAGAACGGCGAAATCATTACACGACGAAAGAAAGATCTGGTACGCATCCTCTACGGGCCATTCTACCAGGGTCTTGTAAGGATGGAAGGGATGAGTGAATAATGGGCTTTAATGAACTTCGTCCTCTAGTGTTTCGGGTGACTTCCACTACCGAAGCACTTCCTCACACCTTTGTCACGCTGAATCTTCCAGCTGAGATGAAGTCTGCGACGAGAGACGCTATCGCCTCTGCCACCAACCGCGACCCAAGGAAGGTTCGCTTACCTATCCGTGTCCTCAATAGGGCGGTGCGGATGCTCGTTCCCGATCTGATTTCTATCGTGCGCGACGCGGATAAGGAGGAGAAGCAGACTTGGCTCTATGGATACGGGTCGGTACCAGCCAGCCCCTTTGCCATGCAGCAGATCCTGCGCTCTTGGATATGGACTGCTCTTGACAAGAGGGTGTCTGTAGCGATTAAGCAAGAGATCAGGCAACGCATATCTCCCGACACCTTGAAGTGGCAGCCGGAAACTGTCGACCTAGCACACTGGAAAAAAGCAGACAATGAAACGGCTATTCCTTATACCAAAGATGGCCCGCAGAACAGTTTTGTACTCCTCCCTGATTTTTTAGCAGCAAGGCTTTCTGCTCCTAATGTGGTTTTTGAATGGGGCGTTCATCGATTGCATTTCAGACGGGCACCAATGGCTCCAGGATCATCGGGAACCGAACTCATTTCCTGGCCGCCACTCCGCGATGAGCAGGCTTGGCCGTACTCGATTGTAATCACCCTAACCCTGCAAACCATCCCGTTCCAGGTATTTCCTCAAGTTCATTGTGCAATCGGGGTCCGGCGCTGGGCTGGTCCCCCGATCCAATGGTTATCAGGTGGACGCAGGCAAACAAGCGTCTACTTGCTCGACACTGTTCCCTGGATTGAGGGTATGCATTACTCGAACAGCTTTCAAGTCGCTCCAATTTCTTGGCGGAGCAAGCCGATTGCCGAGAGGAAAGAAGGTGAATCGAGCTACCAGTTGGGCTGGGACACGGCTTTAGTGCGGCTGCTCGACGATCTCCATCCCAAGTCTGTCTTCCCTGATCCCCAGCTCTTATGCGCAAACCCCAACGCGTATATTCAGGACTTTGGCTCATCGGCAGCGTTGGTTTATCGCAATGGGATCGAACCAGCGCATGAAATAGGGACAGGCTTGATGCCGAGGGATCGCTTTCTTTTTGCCGAGCAGCTTGAGCGGTATCTCAAGCCAGATCTGGAGTTTATTCATCCGCTTACCCGCAAGTCCTACCGCGTGATCGTGCCCCACAACCCGTTCTTTACAAAAGCAAGGGAAGGAGCCGATACTAGCAGCGAAGATGAAAGGGAAGAGCCGCTGGCTGGAACGCATGCCGAGCGTCGAACGGCACTTTCACGTGCGGTTCAAAGGAAGTTCACCCTCGAAATTTGGTACCAGTCAACCATCATTCTCCAGGCACTCCTGCACGCCATACAGACACTTTTTGGGGAGCACCCGAACTCGGGACAGGCCGACTATACCTGGACAACACCGGAGTTGGAACTCTCTATCTACACGGCTCCCCTCGGCAACCGAGGTGATGTACTCAATATCAAGCCCGGCAGCCCGGAGACCCTCTACAATCGGGTTCGCGATGCGATTCGACAGCGCATTGATACGATGGCTCCCCTCCCAGCCACCAAGGGATATATCGGTGCCCTTATCGAACTGGACGATGCTCAAATGTTCGGTGAGGATGATCCCAAGTCAGCACTACGTCTTGCGTTCGCACAGCATGGACGTCTGACCCAGTTTATTACCCCTCAAGCAGAGAGAAAAAATCTCACTGATGCGCAGAAGCGTAAAGAGCAAACAAAACTTGAACAACGAGCATTGAGTGCCGTCCGCGACTTGCTCCGCCAAACTGGTACCCAGGGACTACTCCCTCGCATCGTCCCTTATAGAACTGAAAAGGGACTCCGCATCCCTGAATCGCTTCATTACCTTGGAGTATACCTAGTCAAGCAAAACGCAGAGAGTAGCCCCACACACATATCACAAACACTTCCAATTTTTGTACACATGACCTCGAAGGCCTCAGGCATTCAGGTTATGGCTCCCGGCTTTAGGACGTGGCTCGAGTATCCTAATGCCCTCCTAGCCCTCGCGGGAGGGCAGGCATTGGGAGTGCGCCGACCGCGGGAGGCATACCAGTTCATTTTGGATACGCTGGGGCGTTGCCTACCGGCCTTTGGAGACACTCTACTGTTCTGTCAGGCGCAGAATATGCGCGGTGCATGGATATGGCTTCAGAACGAGTTGATGACGAAGATGCTTCCAAGGGAACTCGAACGTTATCCTCAGTTGCGCATTGTCCGCATTCGCAATGGTGTTCACGAAACGCCTGAATGGTATGCGCAAAGTGAAAAAAATGCTTATGGTTTATCAGGCGGACTCTTCGCTATAGGGGAAAGCGGGCATGTGTTTGCAAGTGTGCAGGAAAAGCCGCCATCTGCCAAAAATCTCAGCAAAGACCTCTCAATGGTTCTCTCGCGAGTGGCGACAAATAGAAAAACTAAGGAAGAGAAAATAGTTGAACCAGATCCTAGTATTATGGCTTGGAATCCTGGGCTGGTGGAGATAACCGTCGCATGTGCTGATCCTAGTGATGCCCTGGCATGTGCAATTGTTGCTAACGAATTACGGCACCACTTTGCCTCGCATTTTGCGCATCCAACGGTTTTTCCTTTTCCGCTCCATCTTGCAGTCCAGCTTGGACAATATATCCTGCCTCTTGAGAAGGCCATCTCGAGTGAAGATGGAGAAGACTTCTATCCAGAGGATGAAACGTAGAGGTAGCTATGGCTTCTAGGTGTGGTGCTACATAAGCCTTTTAACCATTTGTACGAGAAACGCATTCGCGCCAACGCCCACATGCTCTCATCCATATGGATGAGAATTGATTGAGACAAAGATGCTTCCCTTTCCCCTTCGGACTCTTTTTCCAAAAATGGGCATCTTCTGAAGAGAAAAGCTGGATTAGAAATGTAACAAAACGTCCTCTCAGGGAGAAGACGTTTTTTCAAGCATCCTACGTTGCACTTTATGATAGCTTACATAGCTCTGGTGGTAAATTAAGTGAAGGGCTGACCGATTTTGCACCGAAGTGTTAAGCGATAATTAGAAGGGCTCATCCCCAAATTAAGTGAGCCTGCTTGCTTGTTTGAGAGAAAGGTTTGCCGTTTCCTCCTAAAGAGGATGTTCCGTGAGAGGAGCACCAGCCATGGGCAACCACGACGAAGCGAGATGCGGTGAAAGCCACTGGAGATCACCGGATGTCGTCAAGAAACTATGCAAAGGATGGCTCAGTCTGCTTTGTCTGTGGTGATCCACTCAGAAGAAATCCACGGGACCAGGGAACTAGACAGCATGGAGCAAGCGTTGGCGTAGGAGGGGGAGTTTCGCACGACCAAACATCGAGCGCTTGACCAATTTGAGCTTGTGGACCTGCGCTTCCACTGGCCCATTGCTGTAGGAGAGGGTCAGCCCTGCGACAACGGCATTCTGGTCTTTGAGCAAGCTGTGTGCAAAACGACCCAGTTCCGAGATGTTGCTGGCTTCGACAGCGGAGAGCCAGGTCTCAAATTCCTGACCCCGACGCTGACGAAGCATCGTCAGAAACTGCTGCGTCAACTGGTATGACACGCTCACGGTCGTACTCTGCTGGCAAACCAATTCGAGTTCCGCTTGTTCCTCGGTCGTGAGTTCTTTGGGATCACGAATGAACAGCCAAGTCACATTGTTGGCAGAGAAGTGTTCTGCTGCGGTGGCTGCAGGAAGAGCGGTCGCCTCCGGCTCCTCGGCAAGGGCCTGTACAAATCGTTGCACGATGCGTAAGCTCCCGGGAAACCCTTGCGCCCGAATTTCTTCGTAGAGTTGTTTGCCCTCGTGAATCCCCGCTTGCCAGCGTTGTAATACATACTCGCCATAGGGGTCAAAGACGCTGCGACGGCGGAAGTGGCGCTTCCAGGTGGGAGCGGTTTCTCGTTGCAGCCACCTTCGGACCGCTTTCTCGGACATACCCATGCGCTTGGCAATCGCTGCTTGGGTGAGACCGTGGGCGCGAAGCTCCCTCATCTGACGAAAGCGATCATCGCGGCTGGCTTGACGTGCCTGATGAGCGTGCTCAATATGGACTGGGGTGCGTTGTTGCCAAGTGGCGGTTGTAGGAAGAGGACGCGTGGCTGGCTCGGCTCCCTTCTCCAAGACGAGCGGATCAGATGCACCTTGGCGAATCTCTGCCCGGCAGTGCGCAAGAACCTTCTGAAGGGTTTCTGCCAAGTTGCGAACCAAATGAAAGCGGTCCACGACCTGTTGTGCTTGCGGTGCGGCACGAGTAGCCGCTTTGGTGTACTCTTTGCCACGATCTCGGCTGACCACTTCCACCTCGGGATGCGCTCGGAGCCACCGTTCCAGGGTGGCACTTTCTCGATCAGCCAGCACCTCGATGATCTTGTGCCGCTCCAGGTCGACGAGTAGCGTGCCATAGCGGTGGCACTTTTTCCACGCGAAGTCATCCACACCCAGCACGCGTACTGTTCTTGCCACGGGAGGTGGCAACTGCATCAGATGGCGTAAGAGGGTTGTCGGGGCGGTGGCGATCGCTCCTCGGTCAGCCAAGCGTGTCCCCATCTGTCCACCTGCCGCCAACCCATGAGCTTGTAGCAGGGCGATGAGTCTTCCCGTCATCCGTGCATACGACTGCACGAGCCCTGGAAGGCGTTCGGTGAAAATCCTGCGCGGGCAGGTAGGCGTGGTACAGACAAATTTGCGCACCGTGAGGGCCAGGATCACATTGCGGCCCGCACACGGTAGATCGGCGATCGTTCGTCGATAGTATCCATGGATGCGAACTGAGAGCTGATGACACTCGGGACATGGCATGCTTGCCAATTGACAGGCCGCGCACAGAACCAGTTCCGTAGCACTGGGATGAACCGAGGTAATGGCGATTCCGGCTGGCAGGTGAAAGACAGAAGAAAAGAGAGTCAACTCTCTGAGGTCCATTGCGAAAATACTCCTGATAGATAGAAATGAATACTCCTATTCTATCAGAAACCCAAGCAATTTGCAGCAAGCAGGCTCACTTAATTTGGGGATGAGCCTAACCAGGCCAAAAAGAGACGAATATGTTTTGTTCGTTCAGCACGATTGCTGAAGGATCGCCGATTTTGTCGTGCCTGTTGCAGTTCCTCCTGGAGAGTTTCAGGGGGAGAAGTCAAAAGTTCCATAGCGATCTGATCCTTCCTTTCATCATCAGTGATTTTGCTGCTGCATCTTTTTGATCCAGGCCAGCGTTTCCGCATCGTGCAACCAGACGGCCTCTTCTTCCACCAAGGGCAGAGGTTGGGGAACACCTGGAATCGCCTCTGCTTGAGGCAAGGGCGACATCTGAATCCCTGGAACCCGTGTAGGAAGAGTGTGGTGTTCAGCAAGTCGTTGTTGCATTAAAGCAAGCACATGCAGCGTGTGTTCTCCATCGCGAGAATGATCATATACATCAATGGTATGAGTACTCCGCCAGCCCATAATGGTACTCCCGAAGGCTTCCCGTTCGCGTTGATAGCGCTCTGCGTCAAAATGCTCTGTCCCCGCTCCACATTCCTGGCGTAACAGGATGAGAAACTCACTAATGAACAAATGCCGAACATCATGAGGGGAAAATGTCACCGGACAGAGTGGGCGGAATTTTGGATAGTACTTGTACCAATGGTAGTAAAAACATTCCACTGAGTAGGGAGTTCCCCGCTCGGTGAGAAACAATGGCAAAGTGGGATCTGCTTTAGCAAGCGGTAATGGTGGACATCGACTCGCTTGAGGGCGATGTTGGTTGAGGTACTGGGTAAAGAGCCGCACCACGCCCGGATTGTGAGTAAAGTAAATGGTTTTGATCTCACGTCCCAGACTGCCCTTACTCACTACCTGCGCCTGACCAGCAATCCCTTCATTCTGGTATCCTCCCACTGAAAGCCCGACAATTTCATGGAGCCTCGCCCCAGTGTTTCTGAGCAGTTCGAGAACGATCTTTTCTCGGCAAGAGATCTCCCGGCACTCGATCATCGCATCGAGCACGCTGTGGATACCCACCCGCACATCAGCCAGTTCCTTGCGCAGATCCGGTTTCCATTCCTGCGCCTTAGGATAGCGAATGAAAGCCGTCGGTTGTCGTCGTGAACGCTCATGGGTTTCTCCACGGATGCCCGCTTGATCAGGCGCGCCGCTATTCACAATGGTTTGATCATGCAGGCGTTTGAGGGAAAGTAGGGTATCGGAGGTCAACGGATTGGAAAAAGCATACAGGCGCTCATCTCTCATGATGAGGTAAAAATCGCGCAGTGCCGACCGAAAGACCTGAAGCGTGCTCTCTTGCAGGGGAGTATCGCGTGTGGGCAGAACGGCGATACGCTTCGGCTCTCTCTCCTGCCGAACGAGACAACAGAAGCGTTCTCGGTAAAAATTGATAAGGAGAGGTCGTAACTGCTCAGGTGATGCATTCCAGGCGCATCCTTTTTCACTCAAGAACGCGAAAAAAGGCAGTAAACAGGACAGGTATGTAT
>DAICZM010000017.1 GCA_027311145.1 Ktedonobacterales bacterium | reverse complement strand
GTGGTGAGCAATGCGGGAACCGATGCTGGCGATTTGGGACAGATATTGGAGTGGATTGAAGTGTTGGATGCACGTGGCTGCAATCAAGACGAAGATGAAGTCTCGATACCGCTGATGCGCCGCTACAGTCATGACGAACTGGACCTGCGTTATCGCTATAGCCGTTTTCGTCAGCAGCGGAATGTTCAGTATGACGTGTGGGGGCATCTGGTCCCGCCGCCACGTTGCCTGATCGAGCCATCAGAAATTGTCCTTCGTCTGGCCCTGCGTTTGCATCGCGATGATCCGCAAAAATTGCATGAATTGATTACTCGTCAGCATTACTGGCGTAAAACAATGGAACCGATCCAGGCACACTCTGCTCCCGTCTTCAAAAATCCTCTTGCTCTTACCGCAGCTCATTTGATTGAAGATGCCGGTATGCAGGGGCATATGCATGGTTCTGCGCAGGTTTCAAGTCAGAATGCAAACTATATCATCAACTTAGGCGAGGCGAGCGCACGCGATATCGCAACATTGATCGAAGAGGTGCATCAGCAGGTCGCTGTCCAGAGCGGTGTGAACCTGGAACTCGACCTTGATGTTCGTGGTGCGTGGGAGACTTCACTCGTTGGATAGGTGTGACGAATCACACCTATCCTTCTTGCTTAAAGAAACATTACAAATCCCTTACAAGTTTTTCATCTTATTCCCATCTCCACCAACTATAGTAGTAGTGTTAACGAAAACACACGTAAATGCCAGCGATGGCAAACCGATATACTATACACGCTATCAAATAGTTGGAGGTCCCACTTCATGCAGTATGAACCTAATCGCTATGATGGTCAACATACACAGCCCTATCAGCCCTATATCGAATATATTAATAATATGGCATCGCAACAGCCAGGGCTGCGGCCAGCCGCCGTGCAGACCGTACAGAGACCTGCCGCACGTCCAGCCGCCGCTCCGATGCCGGCCCGTATGTCGAAAGCAGAAGCCTTGTTGGTGATAGGTAGCCTGAAGAAATGGCTTGTTGTCTCTTCTGTGGTCGGCTTCGGTATTCTTGGTGGGCTGGCGGTCGCACATACAACAGGTGTTACCTCACAGACTCAACAAACGACACCCACGAATACATCGGCCATACAGGACAATGGTGGCTTTTTTCAGCAACAACAGGGAGGCTTTGGTTTTGGCAATGGCAACTCCTCACAATCACCCTTCTCAGGAACTAGAACCTCTTAACGGCTATGTTCTGCCGACTGGGATGGCACGCTCACAATTTCATGCGATGGGAACGACGATCTCCTTGCTCTTGCCGCAAGCGCAGCTCTCAGCCGGAGCAGAGGCCGTACAGCAACTCTTTGCTGAGTGGGAGCAGACGTTAAGCCGTTTCTTGCCGGAAAGCGAACTCTCGCGCCTGAACAGCCGTGCGGGCTATAGTGTGGCTAGTAGCCCACTACTTTTTATGGTCTTAGAAAAAGCTATCGCAGCCGCGCAGGCGACCGATGGTTTATATGATCCAACGTTATTACAAAATTTACAATCGATTGGCTATGATCGCTCTTTTGAACGTATAGAAAGTATGTCGCTCCAGGCAACAGGTCCAGTACAGGCTGTTCGGCAGGGAGGCGCATGGCGACAAATACGTCTCAACCGTGAAAAGCAACGTGTCACGTTGCCGGCTGGCGTGAGTATCGAGTTTGGCGGAATCGCGAAAGGCATGGCAGTTGATGCTGCTATCGAGCGACTGAATGGGCTGGGTGTATCAGCCGCAATGGTCAATGCGGGCGGTGATCTTGCTGTGTTAGGTGTGCCACCAGTGGAACGACAGTGGGATATTGCCATTCCCGGCAAGGCGCAACGTTGGACGTTGCCGCTTACGCAAGGGGCAATAGCCACGTCTGGTATTGCGCGGCGGCACTGGCAGCAAGGTGAACAACAGCGTCATCACCTGCTTGATCCGCGTACAGGGCTACCCGCACAGAATGAGATGTGGTCGGTAACGGTTGTCGCTGCGCATTGTATGCAGGCAGAGGTGGCAGCAAAAGTAGCATTTGTGCTTGGCATGCAAGAGGGAAGCGCGTTCTTACAGCAGCGTGGTCTAGCTGGTATGCTCACCCGCGAGAATGGAAACTGGACAACAGCAGGTCCTTGGCCTGTCGAGGTTATTCTGCGCGGAGCAAAGAAAGAGGAACTGTAATGAATATCTGGGGCACAGTGACCTGGGATATTGCGCGAGCAGGCGGATTCGCGGCGTATATTCTGTTGACGCTCTCGGTAGCAATCGGCTTGGCTCTCACATTACACTGGCAGTCTGCACGCTGGCTACGCTTGATTAATAGCGAAATACACAATTTTGTGACCCTGTTGGCCCTTATCTTCACCGTTGTGCATGTCTTGGCGGTTTGGATTGACCCATTTACGCGCTTTGGCTGGAACGAAATCTTTATCCCATTTGTCAGTCACTATCGCCCTACATGGATGGCTCTCGGTATCGTCTCACTTTATATGGGATTGGCGATTGGCCTTAGTACATGGTTGCGTCCGTATATCGGCTATGCCTGGTGGCGCAAATTACACGTTTTGACACTGCTCATTTTTGGGCTTGTCCTCGTACATGGCATCGCCACAGGCAGTGATACGAGTACCTGGTGGGGCGTTATCATCTATGGTAGCAGCGTCTTGCTGATTGGCACATTGCTCTGGCAGCGTCTTTACTGGCCTGCGAATGCGCAGAGTAGCGCGCATCCGGTCATCGCTGTTCTCGTGCTGGTGGCAACCTTAATTGGGACGGTTTGGACTGTGCTAGGGCCACTGCAACCTGGTTGGAA
Source organism: Ktedonobacterales bacterium (assembly GCA_027311145.1). Taxonomy (GTDB): domain Bacteria; phylum Chloroflexota; class Ktedonobacteria; order Ktedonobacterales; family Ktedonobacteraceae; genus DTNP01. Next base: position 19,876 of record DAICZM010000017.1, on the reverse strand, counting down.
CGTACTTGCGAATAATGGCAACGGTTCTGGCATTGCAAGCGGTGTGAGTGTAGCTAAAAGTGCTGTGAAGGCTCCGGCCAATAGCTTTTTGCCATCATTCACGGGCCAACTACAAGGGCAGATGACACAGAGTACCCCCGATAGTAATGGCGTGACTACATTACAACTGCATATGACCATTTTGAATGGCCCACAAGGAACCGTGCAAATTACGATGCAAGGGCAAGGGCGCGGCGGTGATGATGGAGGGTTGGTTGTTGCCTCTTCGCTGGTGACGCTGGGGGGCAGTCAAAGTGCGGCAACCTATAGCGGCCCGCTGACACAAATCTATGGAGACCGTTTGTGGCATATGACCGCTCTGCTCAAAGGAACTGGGACGGGCAGCAGTCAGCAGATTCAGGTCACGATGGATGTGCAGATCTCGCGCAGTGGGCAATGTGCTGGTACAATCACGGGCACTGGTGGGACGAATACACCCGGTTCCAGTGTCTAATTACAGAGCAGGATACGCGTCGCGTATCCTGCTCTGAATGGCCTAGACGAGTGCAAAGGCCGCTACGACGTTTTTGTGGGCCTGAGCTTGCTGCGGATGTATGACTAGCAATGGCAAGCGTGTATTATCGAAAACCTCTTCAGCAAAACTACCCTCAACAAGGCGTTGTAAGCCACGTCGTCCGTGTGTGGCCAGGGCGATAACGTCACACCCATCAAAGCCTGGTGTGTTGCCTGCACACTCGCTGGTCTCGATCAGACGCAAGGGGATATCTGCTCCCGTTGGGTCGAGCACAACCGAGGCCGAGACATTGAGCTGATATGCCGCGAAATCGCCCTCATGCATGCGCTGCTCTATCTGTTCCAGATAGGCACGCGCATCTGCGATGGCCTGGGTGTTCATCTGCATGATCGTTTCTCGATGCTCTTCAACCGTAGGAATGACATGCACGACGCGCACCAGGTGAAGATTTCCCTGCGCTGGGGTGGCGAGAGCGGCACAGAGACCCGCTGCTGCTGGCAGGATGGTTTCTGCCATTGGCGAGCCATCAAGGGCGACCAGCACACGTGATGTATGCGTTATTGCTTTCGGTTCTGCCTGTGTGGCTGGTGATGGGTCGTTGATTCGTAGAATGAGTGCCGGAATGGTACTCTCGCGAGCCACATGACGCGCAATGCTACCCATAATCCAGCGTTTTAGTCCTGTGCGTCCATGACTGGACATCACGATCAGGTCTATCCCTTGTTCATGTGCGAAATCAAGTAAGGTCATGCCTATCGGCCCAACGCGAACTTCTATGCGTATACCGAGTCCATCGACGATTTCACTGGTCTCTAGTGTAGCCAGGTAGTCTTTAGCCGCTGTAACATCGACCTCTGAAAAGTCCTCAACGAAGATTTGTGGCTCGATAGGACTGATGAGCGTCTCCATTGGCGGAATGATTTGCAGCAGCGTTAATGAGGCATGCGTAGCCCGAGCGATGCGTGCCGCAACTGGAATGGCCTGCTCGGCACTTTGCGACCCATCGAGTGGGATAAGAATATGTTGAAACATGATACGTTCCCTCACTCCCTGCACTCAGTGCCGCGATCTCTCTTGAATATTGCCATGCGATCTACTGCGGTTGACGCTGAGCGGTTTTCAGAAGATTTCTTCTGATATTCCGCTCTTAGCATAGATGAAATAGATCACAGGCGAATCACTGTCCTTGCTGCGCTCGTCACAGTTTGGTCACAAGCAGGTGTGCGATGTTGATGGCGCGTTGCTCCTGGCTCTTAGGATGCCTATCCTGCTTATTTGTTGTTCTCGAAGCCGTGCAAGGCTGCCCCAATCAATGCAAGTTGCGTGTTGAGAATGATATGGACGGGCATTGTGACCAGCACTTCGGAGAGACGCCCCTTGCGTTGGAAGGCACGCATGAAGGCCCCATCCTGGAAAAACGAAAGCATCCGTGGCGGGATACCGCCGCCAATATACACGCCGCCTGTCGAAAGCGTTTTCAGAGCCAGATTACCCGTTTCGGCTCCGAGGATAGCTGTAAACATCGTCAATGTTGTGCTGCAAAGTTCGCAGGGACGTTGCGTATCAAGGGCGGCCTGTACGATGTGTGGTGTGATGTCGTGGGCCTGGGCTATCTGTTGGGCGAGCCATGGCGGTTCTTGCAATGCATCGTTCTGGTTGCGCAAGAAATAGTAGAGATTGGGGATGCCGATGCCGGAGCAGACATGCTCATAGCTGACGTGTTCGATTTTTTGCAGTAAATACTGGAGGAGACTGATTTCGAGCGCGTTCGTGGGGCCGAAATCGGTATGACCACCCTCGGATGGATAGGCATTGTAACTGCTTCCATTCCAGGTGAGAAACGCTTCACCCAGGCCGGTCCCAGGAGCAATCAACGCAATCGTGCCATGTGAAACTGTTGTGCCCTCATTGAGTGTATAGATGTCTGATGCATTTAAAGAGGGAATACCATGTGCCATCGCGCCCAGATCGTTGAGTAGCTTGACCACTGGAATATGCAGAGCGGTCTGCATTTGTAGCTCATCCATCTCCCAAAGCAGATTGGTGATCGTCGCCTTGCCCGCGATGACTGGGCCAGCAACCCCGAAAGATGCCCGTTCGATAGGAACTGCTATCTGCGCAAGAAAGCTCTGCACCAGCGTTTCCAGGTTGGGATAGCTGGCACTGGGCAATGTGGCCTCCGCAATGGGCGTGCGTATTTCGTCAGGCGATGAAAAAATCGCGAGGCGTGTTTTGGTTCCTCCGACATCACCAGCAAGTAGCATGGCAGGTTTTGCCTTTCTGTGTGTGTTTCGTTACAAGAAGAGCATACAGGCGGATGGTGCATGTATGCTCAAAATCAGTGGGCGGGCTGCGCACTTGTCACCGCGCTTTGTTAGCGTTGGACGGTGACTAGGTTTTGTGGCTTATCTAGCAAGAATGCCCGCACGTTCTCTACTGTTGTATCCAGGATACGTTGTAGAGCTTCTTCTGAGTTAAACGCGATATGGGGGGTGATGATAACATTGCTATGACGCTGCAAAATGTGATGCTGCACCAGCAACTTGAGCTTCTCCTCTGTTCCAGGGGCTTTCAAAAGCTCCTCTTCGTTTTGCAAAAACTCTTCACCTTCCAGAGCATCCAGGCCCGCCCCAGCGAGCATCTTATTGTCTAGTGCCCAGGCCAAAGCATGTACATCAACCAGCGAGCCGCGTGCTGTGTTAATCAGTAACGCCCCTTGTTTCATCTTGAGCAATGTCTCGCGGCGAATTAAGTGGTAAGTCGATGGCAAGGCGGGCGCGTGCAATGTGACAATGTGCGATTGGGCCAGTAACTCATCAAGTGGTACATAGCTAAAGCCGAGTATCTCTGCGAGTTGCCGATTTTCGCGCACGTCGGAGGCCAGCACATGCATACCGAAGCCGCGTGCAATGCGAATGACATGCAAGCCAATTGCTCCCGTGCCAACAACACCGAGTGTTTTGCCGTAAAGGTCGAAACCGCGTAAGCCCTCGATCGTGTAGTTTCTTTGTAGGGAACGTGTATAGGCCAGGTGTATTTTGCGTGAAAGCATCAAGATGAGCGCGAATGTGTGTTCCGCTACCGCATTTTCGCCATAGCCCGGCACGTTAGCGACCGCGATTCCATGTTGTGTGGCATATGCCAGATCAATATGATCGTAGCCTGTGGAGCGCGTGGCAATTAACCGCAGTTTTGGCATCGCCTCCATTTCGGCTTTGCCAACCTGCGAATGGATAAACGGGATGAGAATCTCTGTCTGTGCTAGCTCTTCTGGGGCAGTATCCGCTAACTTGCTTTGCTCCTGCATGATCTGTAGCGGTCCAACCAACTGCTCTAGCGCGTGTATCAGGTATTGTCCCTCTTCTGGAGAAGTTTCGGTAATCAAGATATGGGTGCGGGTAGCCGGCTGCTGATTCTGTGTCGCCTGCATACCTCCGTCTATCTGCTGCATCGTATTGTCCTTTTCAGCATACTGTATTGCTTGCTTTTACATACAAGATAGTCTCCCACGATCACAAAATGCTCACGCTCATCCTTCTAATGTATCACAGATAGCTCACAAACGGGTAGTTGTCATAGCTTGATATGCGTTGAACGCATACCTTTTAATACTATCTTTTCTCCTTATAATTAAGCGTAAAATCGTTCAAAAATCTCTCTTTTTCAATTTCTTAATAAGGAAGCTAGCTATATTGCGCGCAGCATTTTGACGACCAGCGCAGAACACATCCTTATGGACGTTGAAGACCAAGAAAAGTAAACTCGCGCGCGGGCAGGACGAGGGTAAGCCTCGCCCTGCCCTGCATCTGTCTATGCGGTTTTGATGGATGCATCTTTTTGTAGACCAAGCTCTTCGGTAGATTGTTGGCGCATCAGGTATTTCTGAATCTTGCCCGTAACCGTCATGGGAAACTCTGACACGAATTTGATGTAGCGCGGAACTTTATAGTGCGCGATCTGGCCGTTACAGAAGTCGCGTATCTCTTCGGGCGTGGCCTCGACCCCTGGTTTGAGTTTGATCCAGGCCCTCAGTTCCTCGCCATTCTTCGCGTCCGGAACCCCAATCACCTGTACGTCGCTGATTTTGGGATGGGTGTAGAGGAACTCTTCGATTTCGCGGGGATAGACATTCTCGCCACCACGAATAATCATATCCTTAATACGTCCCACGATGTTGATATAGCCCTCAGTATCCATTGTCGCGAGGTCGCCCGTGTGCATCCAGCGGGCCTGATCAATAGCGTTGGCCGTCGCTGTGGGGTTGTTCCAGTAGCCGAGCATAACGCTGTAGCCGCGTGTGCAGAGTTCGCCTGTTGCGCCAATCGGGACAACCTGGCCTGTCGCGGGATTGACAATTTTAACTTCTAAGTGTGGTTGAATCACGCCAACCGTGCCTACGCGCTTATCGAGAGGGGAGTCGATGCGTGTTTGCGTCGAGACGGGACTGGTCTCGGTCATGCCATAGCAGATTTCAACTTCTTCCATATGCATCAGCGCGATAACTTTTTTCATCACTTCGACCGGGCAAGGCGAACCGGCCATCACGCCCGTGCGCAGGCTGCTCAAATCAAATTTGGCAAAATCGGGATGATCGAGTTCGCCAATAAACATGGTGGGTACGCCGTAAAGCGAGGTGCAGTGTTCCTCTTGCACGGTTTGCAGCACGGCAAGTGGCTCAAAGCCCTCGGAGGGATAAACCATCGCTGCGCCTCGTGTGATGCAGGCCAGGTTGCCCATGACCATGCCGAAGCAGTGATAGAGTGGTACAGGAATGCAGACGCTATCCTCGTATGTGAGGTTTTGGAGATTGCCCACGAAATAGCCGTTGTTCAGGATGTTGTGGTGGCTCAGCGTTGCACCCTTCGGGAAGCCCGTTGTGCCGCTCGTGTACTGAATATTGATGGCATCGTCAAATTCCTGTTCACGCTGACGAGCCTGTAATGCCTCTGCGCTGATGTTATCGCCCATTGCCATTAGTGCGTCCCAGGAGAACATGCCAGGGAGTTGCTCTGGACTCAAGCGAATGACCGTTGTCAGCGCGGGCAATTTGGCGGCCTTGAGCTGGCCGGCTTCGCAGGTGTCCAGTTCGGGAGCCAGTGATTTGACCATGCCCGTATAGTCAGAGGTTTTGAACTGAGGGGCAATGACGAGCGCGCTACAACCGGACTGGTTAAGGACATATTCCAGCTCTTGCATGCGGTAGGATGGGTTAATATTGACGAGAATTGCGCCAATCTTGCTGGTTGCGAACTGTGTAATGCACCACTCGGAGCGGTTAGGCGACCAGATACCGACGCGCTGGCCTTTGCGAATGCCCAGATGTAGCAAGCCTCTGGCGCACTGGTTGACCTGAGCTTGCAGCTCGCGGTAACTCAGACGAATATTTTGTTGGCGTGCGATCAAGGCGGGGCGGTCAGGATATTTCTCGGCGGTCTGATCGAACATATCACCAATAGCCAGGCCTAGTAATGGAACGTCGCTGGTTCCGTTGGTGTAGCTCCATTGCCGCTCGTTCTGTGCGGTTGGCGCAGTAGAGAGCGTCTCTTGTGTCACTGTCATAGTGTGTTCTCCTCTGAGAGCCTGTGAGAGCTTGTAGGTAAAATAATTAACGAGAGCAGTTTAGCATAAGCGTAACCAATGTTGGGCTAAAAATCAAGCGTGGTACTCAATTTCCAGCCCTTACGAGACGATTGCTTGCTACAGGAAGAAAGGCGTTACGGTTGTGGCAGGTAGGGGCCGGTGATGCTTTCGAAGCGCGGGCGGTAGCGTTCCTCGTGATAGTCAGCGGGGTTGACGCGGCGCGCAGGGAAGTTTTTGCTCGGGATGTCGGTGTAGATGAAACGGCCATCGCGGTGTGCGGCCATCACGCCATGCATCCCTTGTTCAACGGCACTCATAACCATGTTGGCATAGTAGACGGCCATATATTTGTCGTAGACTTCTGGCTCACCGCTACGTAGAAAATAGGTCAGGTCGATGGGCAGGAAGCGTACACCCGTGATGCGGCGGGTGAGTTGCTCGGCGAGAAATTCAGCTACATTGACCTTCTTGCGGTGTCCGTAGGCATCGGCCTCGCCGATTTCAGGGACAGGCATACCGAGATTTGCGCCTTCGGAGAGTACGACCGTTGAGTAGTTGCGTGGGTTTTTGCGGTCTTGCATGATCAGTTCCGCGAGACGGTCAATATTGGCAGGCACTTCAGGGATCAACAAGCGGTCGGCCCAGGTCACGGTTGCGGTCTCCAGGGCAGTGAAACCGGCATCGCGTCCGAACATGCGGAACAGAATAGTTTCGCTGTGCGATCCCGCTGTGGAGCGAATACGGTTAATGAATTCGGTGGCGCGACTAATCGCGGTCTGGAAGCCGATGCAGTAGTCGGTTCCGGGCACGTCATTGTCCATTGTTTTCGTGATGCCCCAGACGGGAATGCCTTTTGAGGCCAAAACTGCGCCATAGCTTAAGGTGTCGTCGCCGCCAATTGCGACCAAGCCATCTAGTTCAAGGTGATTGAGGTTGGCAATGACCTCGTCGGTCAGGTCGATGCGCTCATCGGGGCTATGACCCTCGCCGCGTGCGGTGAGATGGGGCGGTAGGTCGCGCACACGCACACGGGCGGGATTGGTGCGCGTGGATTGCAGAATCGTGCCGCCCTGGCGGTCGATAGCACGTGTGTTCAGGCGTGTCAGTGGCATAAGATAGTTACTACGCCAGGAGGTGGAGTCATCCTCGCGGAAAATGAGTTGATCGTGTGGACGTGCCCTGTCAAGATAGGTGATGCCTTCCCAGCCGGAGCGCAGACCCGTGATGCTGATGCCCATCGGTTCTGCTAGATAGACGAGAGCTTTAATAGCAGCGTTCAATCCAGGTACGTCGCCTCCGCCCGTGAGAACACCCAACGAGCGTATTTTCTTAGTAATTTGTATTGGCATAAGACAATCCTCTTCCTTGTGATTGTGAACTGTACGATCTCAGCCATTGTCTGATGGCTACCGTGTGGCTATCCAGTTGGTGATAATGAAGTGCGCGAGGCTTTGTTTGGGTGGAAGGTCTGGCAGGTTGTTGATCTGAAACCAGGCTGCGTCGTCCAGTTCTTGCTCATCGATTCGCACTGTCCCGCCTGCATAGCGTGCCGTGTAGCCAACCATCAATTGGTGTGGAAAGGGCCAGGGTTGACTTCCCACATACGTAATATCGGTGACCTCGACACCAACTTCTTCATATATTTCGCGCTGCACGCACTCTTCTAACGATTCACCGGGTTCAACAAAACCCGCGATGCAACTGTACCGTTTCGCCCAACCGGGCTTGTGGGCCAGCAGCACGCGCTCGCCACCATCATGAATCAGCACGAGTATAGCAGGTGAGACAGGTGGATAACTCGTATGTCCACAGTGGGGACAGTGATGGCCCCATGTGCCGTGTGCCGCCTCGACTGCATGTCTACAGACAGGGCAATAGCGATTTGTGCGTTGCCAGTGGAGGATTTGTGCCGCATAAGTGGCAACCTCGTAAGCACTGTTTTCGATCTGGTTGAAAAGTCCACGCAATGGGAATGCGCGCCATGTGGGTTGCAGTGCATGTACAGTGTCTAGCTCACAAGCCATACACGGAATGCCATCTAGCGTGCCTAGATAGTAACCTATGGATGCTCCCAGCCGTGTGTGTAGCGTTTCGTCGGCGCGAATAAGCGTTGTGCCCTGTTCTTGTATCTGCACAATGACCTCGTCATGGTGGAATGGTAGCCAGTAAGCCGGGCCGAGTGCTGCTTGAGTCGGTGGGTAAGCTCGTAAAAAGGTCAAATCCATTGTTCTTTCTGCTCCTGCTGTGGTTCATGATTGCCACCTTCATCGTACCATGTCTGCCTAGTTGTCGCAAAGAGCAGAGCTTCTGCTGGCAGATACGAAACAGCATAAGGCATGAACCCAACAATGACCAGGTAATTATTGGGCTATGCCTTATGCTGTGTATTGCATTGTGGGCGCAATGCGACAAAAAGGCCCCTTACGAGGTCTCTTGTTCCCCATCATCGTAGTGACTCACACCTGTCTCCTGTTATTTCACGGGGGGCTTCACCCCAGAAAATCTTGTAGCATGCGGCTACGGCTTGGATGGTCGAGTTTGCGCAATGCTCTGAACTCCACCTGGCGTACAGCCTCGTGGCTCAGGCCTAACTTACGACCAGCCTCCGTCAAACTATGTTCGTGTCCTCCGTCCAGTCCGTAACGGAGTTGTAGCACCATCCTTTCGCGTGGAGTGAGATAGCAGAGCAATTCTTGGACCTGCGCTTTCAAGGTCTCCGTAATCACGACTCGTTCGGGCGAATACTGTGGATCATCTTCTAATATCTCGCTCAACGAGGTCTCATCATCACCCCCTTTACGTGGCATATCCAGGCTAATGGTTTCCTGATGTGTGGAGAGCAGTTCGATCACTTGTTGTACGCTAACTTCCATTTGTTCCGCCAGGCGTTCGAGGGTTGGCTCATGTTCATCACTGTTCTGCAAACGCCGCTTGATGCGTCCGAGCCGTTTGATCTCTTCGACTTTATAGAGTGGTACCCGAATAGTATGAGCTTGCTCCGCCAGCGCGCGTGTGATGTATTGGCGGATCCACCAGGTGGCATATGTGCTGAATTTGTACCCTTTGCGATAGTCAAATTTTTCTACAGCGTGCATCAGGCCCATGTTGCCTTCCTGCACCAGGTCCATCAGGTCAACGCCAAACCCACGATACTTGCGGGCGATGTGCAGGACCAGGCGTAGATTCGCTTCGATCATCTGTTGGCGGGCATCATTGGCTGCTTGTAGCGCTCTATTTTCTTCTAATAGCCGTCCATAGTCGCTACCTATACTACTACTCCGTTGCCCGTGTAGCCCTTGTAGGACGCGCTGCCCGCGCTGCTTGCGTCCTTTGACTTGTTTCCCACGTTCAATACATTGTGCCAGGCGGGTAATCTCTTCGCTTGAAAGCATCTCGACCTGTCCGATTTCGTATCGATAAAAACGTGTCGTATCACTGAGCGACAGCGTTTCGGGGTCTGCCTGAATGCGCAGTTCCTCGCTACCTGTCTTGCTTAACAAACCTGGATGCTGCATCTGTTGTACCGTGTTCATGGGCGTGTCCCCCTTTCAGATAGGTGTATGCGTCTCTTTCTCACAATGATCTCTACTGTTGATGGCTTTCAAAGCATGTCTCGATCACCTTTGACCTTGTATCCGTGCGTGAGAGTGAGTATACGGTAGAGGGATGTATGCTATCTCCCAACAATCTTCCGTGGAGCTTGGTGAGCAATTTTCGGGGGATGATAAAAGAAGATGCAAGAAATTGTAGCTTTTCTTATACTGGATGTCTTATAATACTTACAAGTCAGCAATAAGGCGCGTGGCATATTCGTAGTAGCATAGAGTAAAAAGTACGAGAAAAGGCCCAATTGTGCAAATTTTTTTCGTTTTTTTAAAAGGCGAGGCAAATTTTTTCGTTTTTCTCGTGCCTACTTGCTTTTTGCTTGTATATTGTGTAATGTGTAAAGAGTACACATTCTTGAGACGCATTTTTGATAAAGATATGGGCGGAATTGTTGTAGGGAAGTATGCTCCATGCGTGCCTGATGACTACTATCAGGTAGCGTTCTGACTGTTCTGGATAGTTCCATGTTGTCACTGTAGCAGTTTGATAACAGGTAGAGCAGCCAGTTTAGACCCAAAGCATGTTTACCGAGGAAGAAAACAAAGTGGCTTATGTAAACATCGCATATTGGGGAAAACATCGCAAAGAAAGGTGTACAGAATGCAGAAAGTCCCACTAAAGAAGCACAAAAGCACGGTTAGTCATATGCCGCAGAATGACGAAGAAATTCTGCACTTTACTCTCCAGGGCTTGCTGCCTGCCGGGCATGTGTTAGTTCTAAATACCACGCTCGGCACTTTATCGTATCTTGTCTGTGAGCAGAATATTCCTCATATGATGATGGAGCAGCAATTTACAGGTAGTGAGACAAGCATTCTTCTTCCCTTACTAGAGTCTTACCCATATTATTGCCCTTATGAAGTGCTGCTTGCCAGTTTTAATCATGGGCACATCACTGAGACGAACGTGGAACGTTGCCGACAGCGTTTGCAAGAGGCCCAGAGTGAGGGCATCTGGGATCAGGAGATGAAGCCAGTGCGCAATATTCTCTCGCGCACACGCCTCAAATTGCGGGCTTTTCGCATCGAAATCGCTTCTATCTTTGAAACAGGCTACATCTTGATGTACATGGTCGATCACAAAGAGATGGATATTTCTAGTGTATTGACGCGCAGCAGTCAGACCAATAGCACGAAATCATAGCATACGCAGTTCACGTATGTGATGTAGCTTGAGCGCGATGAAGCGGGTGAGCTGATGAGGGCTGTGTTCCAAGACAAGCATGCAGAGCGATTGTAATCACTTGCAAGCGTTGTAGTAGTGTATTGTGATGTATGCCGAGCTGAGGTAGTCAGGGTGGTATTGGTTCCGCATTCGCGCTAGACGCTCAGGATTTCCGAGAGGTTGATCTTTTTACGCTTCAGCTTCTATCTGCTGTGCCACTTGATCCAGCGAACTGATCACCTGCTCCTGCGTTGTCTCACTCGTCAGCGCACAAAGGCTGCATAGCCAACCAGATCGAGTGGAAGCACATGCATGGCTATTTTTTGCCTATAGTAGCGGGCTTCAGGGCGTTCCTCTTCATTTTCCTCTTCATTTTCCAGCCAGTGCAATAGATGTATGTGCATAAAAATAGACGAAACGTACAAAATCTTTAAGTCATAGAGAAGACTCGTATAAGACAGACGCAACTGTTTCTTATGTAGAGAAGCCCTTTGCCTTTTGCAATCCTTGCCAACAGGCATGAGATTGTCAGGATGAAAGCTAAAGAAGCTTTGTAGGAGATTGTACTGAGTAGCTCTACGTATACTGGGAGCAGGAAACAGTTCACTGCTAGCATGCGGAGAAACTGCATGTGGGCTAAAGATGGGTTTTATCGAGAACCACGTGTTATGTATGTACAAAAAACCATCAATGAGTGTTATTGCAGGAGGTATCGATGCAAGAATCATCACGCACGCTCATTAGAACGCTGGCATGGGTGGCAGCCGCCATGGTTGGTATTGTGGTGTTCCATTTGGGGGGAACGCTGGCACTGCGTGTTGGTAAATTTTCACCGCTCACGGGAGCGATTATCGGTGGTAGTATTACGATATTTTGCGCTCTTTGGCCACGAGGACGCAAAGAGCAGTCGGACCCGTGGCTTGGGTATGAGCAAATCTCCTGGCTCTTGATTGGCTGTGGGATTCTCTTGTGGGGGATGGGTGAGAGTTTTTGGCGTTACTATGTTTCTATAGGGCAAGCTCCTTTTCCGTCATTCGCGGATATTGGGTATTCTGCATTTCCACTGCTTGTCTTCACCGGTCTCTTATTACAGCCACGTCCCGCCAATGGGAGCAAACGTTTGGTGTTGGTGATGGATAGCCTGATCTCTATGGGTTCTATTCTCGCCATCGCCTGGTATCTCTTGCTTGGGCAGTTGGCACAGGCTCCGGGTGAGGCGAATCTTGCAAAATTTCTCGGCCTTTACTATCCTGCGGGCGATACGGCACTGCTCAGTTGTATTGTCTTTCTGCTGTTGCGTGGTCAGGGGCGCGTCTATCAATCGACGGCTCGGCGCACAGGCCTGCTCATCATGGGACTGGGCCTCTGCTTCTTTATCGCATCCGACTTTATCTTTAACGTGCAGAATAACGCAGGAACCTATGTGGAAGCAACCTGGATTGATCTGGGTTGGCCTTTGGGTATGATGACTATCGGCATCGCCGCTTTCCTGCGTCGCTTTTTGCCCGCCACATCGGAAGAAATTATCGAGGAGCGTATGGCAAACCGCTGGCAACAGGCGGGCTTTAGTCCATTGCAGTTTGTGCCTTATGCGTTGGTCGCTTTGCTCTTTCTGACCCTTTCCCTCGATTCGCTTTCGCGCAATGCTGGGCAGAACGCGCTTCGTCCGGTGTTGCTTTTTGCCACACTGGGTGTTGTCGGGCTGATCGTTGTGCGTCAGGTTTTAACGATGCTTGATAATATGCGCTTGACACGTCGTCAGGCAGAGGCTCTTGAAGACTTGGGGATTGCGAACCAGCGTATCGAGACGCAATCTCGGCAAATTGCTGAGTATAATATGGAGCTGGAGCGTGGCATTGACCATCTCAAGGATGTGCAGGCCTGCCTGGCCAATGGCAATCTGCGCGCACGTGCTAACTTGACACGCGGTGCATTATTGCCATTGGCTGGTAGCTTGAACCTGATGGCAGAGCGTTTAATGCGCCTGGAACAGGTCAATTTCTCAGGACAACGGATTGCAAAGGCACTTGATGATCTGAGTGCAAATGTGGAGCGGCATATCGCGAATACTCCTTTGTTTTTGCCCGAATCCTGTCGTGATATTGTAGAGATTCATCGGCTACTGGTCGCGTTGCGTATCCGTGTGATTGCGCCATCTCCGTCGAATCCAGCCAATCAGGCCTTGTCGTCGGTAGCGCGCACGCCGCGTCATGCACCACCGACGCCGCCGCCAACCGGAGTTGCCCCAAGCCAAGCGTCGTCTTTACGCGCGGAGGAACAGGCGGCGCGCTTGCCAATGACACAACCGCTGATGCCACAACGCTCGTTGAGTGGCTTGAATACGCCAACAAGAGAGCAGCCATCTGGTACACATGTTAAATTCCCTGGTTTGCGCCGTTCAGCCCTATTGGGCAATCAGCAAACCGATGCGCCTCACTCGTAGGGTTCTAGCCAACGTCATCGCAACAAGTGTGCGATGACGTTGGCTATGCCTTGATTTTGGCACATATTTATTCGCCTGTTGCGCATACCACGACTACGCTGACATTGTCGGCTCCGCCATTGTTCAAAGCGGCTTGAATGAGCATGGCACTGATCTGTGAGGCGTGAGGCGTGGAGGAGCGAATAATCTTCTCAATTACGCTATCATGGACCATCTCCCACAAGCCATCTGAACAGAGTACCAATACATCCTCCGGCTGGAGTGTCACCTGAAAGGTATCTAGCTCTACCATCGAATGCTCGCCTAGACAGCGATAAATCTGGTTGCGTTTAGGGTGTGAGTAGATCTCATCGGGTGTAATGATGCCGCGTTCGACCAGACGCGCCACAATCGAGTGGTCGCGAGAGATTTGTTTCAGGCCTTTGCCGGGGCGGTAGAGATAGGTGCGGCTATCGCCAACATTGGCAATATATGCGCTTGTCCCAAAGACAAGGGCGGTGGTGAGGGTCGTTCCCATCATATGCTCTTGCTGATGGTTACGTTGATAGACGGCGAGGTTGGCGCGCTGTGCCCCATCTTTGAGCAATTCTGCACAAAGTTCGGCTTCGGCATTGGGGCGTAACAAAACGGGGGCAACCACATCACTGATGGCCTGTATGGCGAGACGGCTGGCCTCTCGTCCGTTGGCATGGCCGCCCATGCCATCGGCAACCACGAAGAGGCCGAGTGGCAATAAGCCCTGGTTTGTTAGATGCATGCCCTGAAGGGCCAGCAAGCTATCCTCGTTGGGTGTGCCGCTGCGTACAACACCGGCATCGGAGCCTGCGCCCACCACTAGCCGAAACACCTCCGGCTCCGTATTTTCCTGAAGTGGACGATGCCGTGTCGCCTGTCGCTGGGCCTGCGATGGAACTGGGATCGTATCATGCATGGCTATCTCCTCGCTCAATCCATCTTCTTGTGTCATCTGTTCATCTACATTGTCTGTATTGGCGCGTGTACCTCGCTGTGCTACCATCGGTGGCACAACTTGCAGATGGGGGCGTGCGGGTGTTGCCACCGCTGAAAAAGAGCGTGTGGGCGTTGCTGTGGCAAAGGCGGCATGGCCAGCCGTGCCCGTGCTGTACAGGCCCGCACGGTCCTGTACCCGTTCCATTGCTTGGGTTTGCTGCTGTTCTTGCTCGATCATCTGTTCCGCGAGTTCTTCGGCATCCTGTATATCCTGCGCGAACAAGGTGCGTTCTTGTCGCTCTTGCCACCAGGATTGCGCTATTTTGAGGGCTGCAGTGACGATGCTCACCCAGAGAATCAACAACGTGAGTGAGAGTGAGAGCAAGCCAAAAAATGGGAAAAGTACGCCAAGGCCTTTTGTGGCAAGGAGTATTGGCAGGGTTGGTACGACTGCGAAGAGGAGACGCCAGGACCAGGGAGGGAAACCGCCAGTAAAAAGCAGCAACGCAAGGGCGCAAATCATTAGAGCAACCCACGCCCCACGCCTTACCCATAGTGAGTTACGATAAGCTTCTTGTAGAATTTCCATCATGTTTTCCCTTTATATAAGAAGAGCATCAAACGCTATACAACTGGCTGTCTGCTGGCTGTCGGTTTTGTTTCCTGGTCTCTGCACTGGCGTATACAATGGCTTTTAGCCCATCGGATTCGCCATTGTTTCGACGAGCGCGGTGACATGTACAACAACGGTATTTTGCAGTAAGACACGCACTCCGGCTTGCCCTGTGGTAAGCGTGGTGTCAGTCAGGGTAAGCATCCAGGCGGTCGGTTCCGCTGTGTTGGTAGGCCAGACTTTGGCGAAGAGGGTTGCGCCAATCGCACGGAAGCGCAGGGTATAAGACACGCCGCCTTGTGCGCTAAAAGGGATAACTCCCAGTTGTGTGGTAACCCCTTTGACTCGTTTGAGGACGACGAGGTTGCTGCCATCTATAAAGGCTTTGTACCAATTGTTGCCATCTGTCCAGCGCAGTACTGCTCCAAAATTCACCTGTTGCCCAAACTGACTGGTAGAGCCGCTTACTACTACATCAATGTTGCTGATGGCTGGTCCAAGAATGGCGTTGAGCGTCCCTTGTGCATTCATAATGATCCCTGTGCCATGCATGATCGAGAAGATGTTGGCATTATGCTGATTATTGGCGTCGCTTTCCCAAGTACGCCCATCGGATGCATTCCCCCAGAGTTGTTGGTCGGTACGCTGAAAGGTGTCTTGAGCTAGAATGATGGCTGTTGTTGTCCCTGCTGTGGAGGTTTGGCCAGGCACGTTTCCCCCCTTGGGAGTTGTGAGTGTTTGTGGGTGTATGCTTGTTGTTTGCTGTACAGCTCCGTGTTTGAGCGCAGGCAAGGGTGTAAGCGCATGCTGAATCGCTTGTGCGAAGATGCCTGAGGCCAGGCCTATTGTCATAATCAGAGCCATGACTAGAATACTAGCTGTGCGCAATTTCATTGTTCACCTCCCGCGGTACGTTGTTTCACGTTTTGATCTCTATTTGCTTGCTATTGGTAGCTGGGATGGCATGCTGATAGCGGATAAGATACCTGATAAAAGTGTTAATACGAGCTAATTCTTTGCTTTATAGGACCAAAGGGCCGGTCGTGCCTTATGAATTCATCTGTTGTTGTGGTGAAACCAGTTGAATAGGTGAATGATGTGTGCTATATGCTGTCACATCCAATGTTGCGAGCATCTGCATCTGGTGATGAATCCATAGTACACCGTTGCGCATTTGGCTTGTTGTCGGGTCAACCATTCCCGTATAGGCATGGGTCGCATTGTTCAACAGATTGTTGAGGAGTGTCAGCGTGGCAGGCTCATTGAGTTGTTGGTCACTCATCTTGAGCAACTGAAGGGCGTCTAGACGAACCTGTGTAAGCCAGGCTTGCACATTGCTGAGAGCTGCGATAAGCGTGGATGCGCTAGCACGCAAGCTGGCAGATGTTTTTGCATCTTGGATGAGGCCGTTGAGGTGGAAGACGATGCTATCCAAATAAGACATTGGGCCTTGCGCTGCGTTTGGCATGGGCAATAGGCCGACACGTGCGAGGCGTTCGTTCAGGCCAAGCGGCGTGTTGGCAGGTATGTCCTGTTGCACAAACGAAATGCCATCCAGGTAAGTGAGAACGCGCACCGTCTGACGGCGTATAAAAGCAATGTCTCGGCTCTCTTGCCAGGTATCAGGCATGCTGCTTGTCCACTCAACGATTTTGGCGATGTTGCGCGTGAGCCAGGTATTGAGGCCACCAGGGAGTTCCAGTTGATTGAGCATTGGATCAGAGGCCAGTAAGTGGCGCAGATGATCGAGAAAACTATAGTGTGTCATGCCATCCATCGCACTGACGCTTGCCGATGGCGTTTGTGAAAATGCGGCATAATAACGCCATGTGCTATAGTCCAGCGAGGGGGCGATTGGCGCAACGGAGGCATCTTCTTCGGTGACCAGGAAGCGACTGGCAAAGGCGAGCAGGTTGGTATGCTGCTGATCGCCTGCATAGAGCAGATGGGCATTGCCGTCTAGCACAGGCAATGTCCCCAGCAATACTGTTCTGCTATCGCCTTGTGTGAGGTCACTTAGCAACCAGGCATAGTAGCTCTGCTGAGCGGCTGGATGAGGCAATGTATGGAGATCAATCAAGACCTGATCGTCAATGCCCTGATCGGTATTTTCGTTGACCTGTTCACTGCTCAAAAAAGTGACATGCCCTACAATAGGTGGTACGGCAAGGGCCGTGCTTGTTGGCCCGTGAAAGAGTGTAATGAAGGTGGTGATGCCGGCCCCACCCAGTGCAATGACCAGCAGGATGACTAGCAAGATCGTCAGAGGATGCCTATGTTGTGTTCTGTGTACGACTGCTGGAGGTGCTGGCGGGACTGGCGTTGTTTGCAGCGGTGTTTGCGCGAATGGCTGAAAGAGTGGTGCAGTTGCCTCTTCTGTCTGAACATTGACTGGCGATGCGGATAAACGTCCACTGACTCGTCTCTCAGTCATGAGCGGTACTGTTCTTTTTGCGGATACGTGTGTGGCGACGGCCGGCGATGCGCCAAAATTGCGCTTTGTCAGTAGAGATTGACCGTATCCGTCCGTTGCCTGATCGAGTTCATAGGGACGTGGCGTTGTTGGTAATGGGCCAGAGAGACGTGTGAGTGGTGTTGTTGTGCGTGCGAGGGCCGCATTTAATGTACGTTGACGGGTCAGTTGTCCCACCATGAGGGCATCGGCGAGCGCGTCCAACGAGAGGTAGACGGGAAAGCCATGTCGTCCCGCAAGCAGTGTCAAGCGTTCGCTCTGAGGAATGACAAAGACAATCGACAGGTTTAACTGACGTTTGACATGCTTGAGATCGGCAAAGTCTTCTGGGCGTTGAAACAGACGGGTCTGTTCTGCCAATAGAATGACCACCGGTTTGTGCTGGCCTGTCATGTTCTGGATCAAGGCAGCTTTGTCGTCGGCTGGTTCGAGAGAGAGGATGCAGAAATCTTCGGTGTCATTACGTTTCATCGATACTCCCTTTCCAAATATTCAATGCTCTCGATCTCAAGGCTTACCAGACGTTGGCGATGGAGTGGCCCTGTGGGTGATCTAGGAACCGTATCGCGCCTGCTTCGCTTATGCGCTGTCTGAAGCGATTTATCGCGTCCCGCAAGGACATGTGGCGTCACGCCCATTTGTCGCAGCGAACGGGTATCCATAGCGAGGCGGGCCGCTGCAACACGTGGTGCAGACGATCTTGGCGCATGCTGTGTAGCGGCCTGTTCTGCGTTGTTTTGTCGTGTATCCTTGCTCTGTTCTGCTCTGCGCAATGCCTGCATTCCGCGTGTGAGCGTTTTCCCTCCTAGAAGACAGACGCCTATCCAGGCAAGAAGCCAACATGCTGCCTGGATGAGCAGCCAGAGTAGTGATGTATGCGCTCCCGCAGGCACAATACGGAGCAATTGGCTGGTCTGTTCTTGTGTGTGCTGCATGGTATCGAGTAGCGATGGCCCAACTGTGTATAAGATGCGCCATGATTGCGGCGGAAATCCTCCTAGACCGCATAGGAGCCATGCTGCTACGCCGCTCAGGAGGGCAGAGAAGGCTATGCTTGCCAATTGAAACGCTGGTGTAGCGGTTGTGTGTGCTGCAACTGCTCTCTGTTTGATGCTGCTCCATGTCTGGATTAAGGCTCCTACGACGATCAAACTGCCTCCGATATAGCCGTTGAATGGGATGGTCTCGCGCAGATAGATGAAAGCGAAGATTGCTCCCAGCACAGGTTCCAGAATATAGATAAATGAGACGGTGACGGGCGAGATATATTTCTGCAACAGGGTTGCTAACAATGTCGGCAGGAAGGTGCAAGCTCCAGCGACATAGATAATAATCAGCAGGTCTTTGGGTAGTTGCGGATGGACCATGTGCCAATCGCCAAAGAGGAGGACGACCAGATTGGCCCACAGAGCCATGGTGAGCAGTTCGACGCCAAAGAGTGGCCAGGGTGGCAGATCGGCATGTGGTTCGTGGTCGGAAAGAAAGACATAACCCGTAAAAAAAAGTCCGCCCAGAAAAGCGATCAATGCGCCGCGTGGGCCGCCCATTGGTGAGTTGAGAATCAGCAGGATCGTGCCAAGTAGCGAGAGTAGACCTGCCAACCAGGTCGCTTTGCCAATAGGGTGGCGCAAGAAGAGCCATGCAAACACAGCGGCTAGCAAGCCATTGAGAGCCGGGAAGAAGGCCGTGCCCGTAGCTGTCGTATATTTGAGGGCAATTGAGATTGTGAAAAGTGCGAGACACAGCACACTTCCAACGAGCATGCCACGTTTGATTACAGCACGGCTTAATGCGTGCCAATTGAGGATGATAATGCCAAGTGCGACAGGCACAAGCGTCATCATCTCAAAATATGAAAAAATCAAGGGGTCGATGCGCTCAATAGCTTCTTTCGTAACCGCGTAGTAGGTTCCGAAGAGCATGGCGTTCAGTAGGAAGGCCAGGCAGGCAAGGAGCTTCATGCTCAGGCCACTAATGCCACCGCTAGCTTTCATACGCATTCCTCTAGTTGCTGATCGGGCTGAACGCTATTTGATGGGCGTGGCGAACGCAAGGCGCGCTTGACCGCATGAACTTCAATATCCTGAGTCTGGAACATCAGGCTGGCATAGTGTATAACCGCGTGTTCATCAAACGGTTCACACGAAAAAATGTCCAGGTTGACCATGCCATAGGGGGGCCAGGCATGCAGGCTGACATGGCTGGTGGCGATAATCACAAAGCCCGAAAACCCATCATCTAACGGATTACTGGTCTTGATGTCGCGCAGAAAAACCGGACTTACCTTCTCCATGCCGATGCGGTCGGGATATTCGTCCAGAACGCGTCGCAGAAATGCCTCGTTCAATAGTAATGCTGGCTTGCATCCGTATAGGTCAAGCATAATGTGTTGCATACGATGCCTCCTTCTTTCACGCCCTGGCTGCGAAACCGCAAACATCTGTGTTGCCCGTTTCAGCTGTTTACAGTATTACTTTTGTCTGTTTCCCTTATAGGTATGTAATCTGTAGCTGTTGTCTACAGTATAAAGAA
>DAICZM010000179.1 GCA_027311145.1 Ktedonobacterales bacterium | reverse complement strand
GCGCATGTTACAGTTTGCTTGTACTTTAGACAACTTGGGCCTTGAGATATCGACTGGTCGTGTGGTTGATTTTCGTGCCAGCGCGTTTTTACGACAGCAGTCAGAGAGAGGAACTGTACCACTGATTTATCCCACCCATTTTGAGAATGGTGCTATCAGATGGCCCAAAACTGAGTCAAAGAAGCCGAATGCATTGCTCGATGTAGCCGATACACATACGCTTTTAGTCCCCAATGAAAATTATGTGTTAGTCAAACGCTTTTCTGCGAAAGAAGAGAAGAGGCGTATTGTCGCAGTAGTCTATGAAGCTGATCGTATGCCTGGAACTACAGTAGGGTTCGAAAACCATCTGAACTATTTTCATCAACAAGGCAAGGGGTTGCCTCTTGTGCTTGCTCGCGGACTGGCAGCCTTTCTGAACTCAACATTGGTAGATACATATTTTCGTCAGTTTAATGGTCATACGCAAGTAAATGCAACCGACCTCAGAAATATAAGGTATCCAAGCTTAGAGCAGCTTAGAGTACTTGGTTCATTGATGCAAGATACATTTCCTGCGCAAAACGAACTTGATATGCTTGTAGAGAGAGAGCTATTTGGTATGTCTGATACACAAGAAGACGAGGTTGCTCGCAGTAAGAAGAGAGTAGAAGAAACCTTAAACATTCTCAAAAATCTTGGCCTCCCCCGCGCACAACAGAACGAGCGTTCGGCTTTAACCCTTTTAGCCTTACTTGACCTCAAGCCCAATATGCCTTGGGCAGAAGCAAGCAATCCTTTATGTGGCATTACACCAATGATGGATTTTATGGCGGCTTACTATGGAAGAAATTATAAGCCAAATACACGGGAAACTGTTCGTAGGCAGACTGTACATCAATTTCTAGAAGCAGGTCTTATTAGTGCGAATCCTGATAACCCAGCACGCCCAGTAAATAGTCCACAAGCTGTTTATCAGGTTGAGAAAAGTATACTGGAACTTTTGCGAATGTATGGAACTGATCAATGGGCGCAGAATCTTCACACCTATATTGCGTCGATAGAAACGCTCAAGCAGCGATATGCACAGGAGAGAGAAATGGCCCGTATTCCTGTTACTGTCGTTGGTGGAAAGACTGTTATGCTCTCGCCCGGCGGTCAGAATGTCCTTGTTGCGCAGCTTATTCATGAGTTTGCTCCTCGCTTTACGCCAGGAGGAACTGTCCTCTATTTAGGTGATACTGATACTAAGTTTGCATATTTTGACAAGAAAGGGTTAGCTGAGTTAGGGATAGAGGTTGAGGCTCACGGGAAAATGCCAGATGTTATTATTCAGTATACTGCAAAAAACTGGCTTATTCTTATCGAGGCAGTGACTTCACATGGCCCAATTAATCCTAAGCGTAGGGGAGAGTTAAAAACCCTTTTTCGCAATGCCAGCACAGGGATTGTCTATGTGACGGCATTTCTTACCCGACGGGCAATGGTAAAATATATCACTGAGATATCTTGGGAAACGGAGGTGTGGGTTGCGGAAGCTCCTTCTCACCTTATTCATTTTGATGGAGAGCGCTTTCTTGGTCCTGAGTAACCTTCTAGATGTCTTTGGTTTCGTGCCTCGTTATGTGGAGGATAGATGCAGCCCCTGATTTCGCTCTTCCTTGAGCGATTTCCGGGGCTGCATCTATCCTTCATCTGTAAGAGTAAGCATGTGAAGTCACTTTATCATCACAAACAAAGAACGCGCTATCACGAATCTATCACTCCAATAGATCTCTTTGTGATGTTCGACTTTTACATATGTCCGGTTAATTGCAAAATGAGCTTGCCAATTTCTAGCAGGCTATGCACGGAGATGATGAAAAAGCCAACGATAGCCAGAGGGATGTGAATATAACGCCATGCTAGGATAATCAAGTGTGCGCGTTGCTGGCGACGGAGGGATTGAACGAGTTGCGCATGTTCTGTCAAAATATCCCAGGCTCGCTGAAAATCACTGAGTTCTTGTACGGCGAGCGTTGGCGGTCTGCTTGGAAAAGCGCGTGTGCCGTTGATGACCTGTGTGCAATAGTCTTTGAAGGCATCTGTTTTGCCGGCACTCAGGCGTTCAATCGTCAAGCCAATGGCGTGCAGTCGTTCATCGACAGCCTGCTCGATGCCGATACCATTACTATTGGCTTCATATGCGATCACTCGTGCCTGCCAGATATCAAGCAGGCGGCCCACGATACCACTTAGGACAAGCAAGATGAGACTGATAAGCGCGCTCATGCCGCCCAATCCCTCGATGAAGATGCCCGTAGAGTAGTAAAAATTGTTGAGGATATACATATAGTTCTCATGCTCAAAGGCGATGAGAAGGCTGGCGATGCCCAGCCAGGTATGGACCCAGAGCCAGTCTTGCACCTTCCAGGGCAAGCCACGCACAAAGCGGCGGCGCAGTGAGTAGGCGGCAACGACCAGCACGAGTGCATACGAGGCAATGCCAAAGAGGCGGAAGGGGTCAACATAGGGACTGGGGTATTGCTGTGTTTTCAGGCCCATGAAGTACCAGACAGAGACAACTCCATAGATCAGAAGAGAGACAGCAAGCCAGAACCAGAGTACTTTTGAGTGTGGAGTTTTCCAAATACGCCGCATGGGTTGCTGCGTGGAAGGTTGTTTTGTTGCCAATGCCATGAAAAGATGCTCCTCTACACGACCCGTCGTCGCAGAATATCTTCAGTTGAGCCAAAAAATGTGGTTGGTTGTACGCGGAAAGCCGCTCCCATTGGGCAAGCCTCGACACAGGCCTGATCTTTGTAGCCGACGCAGAGATCGCACTTGATCGCAATTTTTTTGCGCATCTCGTCATAGCTGTTGCGTGGTAGAGCGATATCGAGTGGGCTTGGAGCTGCGCGGTTGCCCGCAACTGCCATGGGGAGCGGTTTGCGTTTGGGTTGCCAGTCAATGCCTTGCTTAAAAAAGCGGCTCAAGCGTTCCCAAGAGCTACGTGCGATCTCCTCTTCAGCATTGGTATCGATAATCGTGATGGCATCATAGGGGCAGCGTTCCGCGCAGATGCCGCACCCGATACAGGTTTCGGTAATATAGACCTCGCCATCGGGCAGACGGGCGATGCCTGCTCGACTACAAAGCATACAGACGGGGTCTTGGCATTGGCGGCAGGCCGTTGCGATACTGATGTTACCAACGACCATGCCCTTACGGTTCATGCGTGAGTGCCCATGCCGACGTTCGCATGCCTCTTCGCATTCATTGCAATGGATGCATTTGTCCAGGTCGATGACCAGCACTTCGGTTCCTTCAACCACACCATCATTGACGATTGAGTGTAGTCCGTCACGCACCGCGGCGTCAGTAGAGAGACCAAGCGGCGTGAACTGTTGTAGTGGGCTGGTAGCCAGGATGCCCATATTTGCTGAGGCCGTGCTTTCAACATATTCGCGCAGACGCAGCGAGAAGCGTTGATAGACTTCAGGATAGTACTGAAAGAGTGGCATGAGTGCGGCGCGTGGAACTTCTGCGACGCGTGTGCGGTTAATCGAGGTCACCGTCACGGCTCGTCCATCGCCCAACAAGTCCAGGCCACCTGCGAAGTAATCACCATCCTGGCGATAGGCAATAATGCGTTCGTCTGTCTTATCGTGTCCAGTTCCTGCTGCTGTATGACGAGCAACCTTGACGAAGCCTTCGAGAATGATATGCAAACTTTCACGAATAGGGCGGTCGCGGCCTTCTTCGGCAAAGAGCCGTTCGCTACGTCCAAAGTGTTGGACCTGTGTTTGTTCCGCTAATTGATGGATATCGGCCTCAGAGACTCCTTGGAAAAGAGCCATACGCTTCAGGATAGAGCGTATCGAATGGGCAGCGTTGATCTGCTCGAGGAAATGTTGCACGTGGGGAACCAGTTCTACAAAGCGCTGAACGACCTGTTCAGGAATCTGTAAGATCAGAGCCTGTGTTTGTGTGCGTGCGCTCGATGGATAAGGTTGTCCGGTGAGCATACTATATTCGCCCACATATTCGCCGCGCTGCACAATGGCGACAGCTAGCTCTTTCTCGTCCATCTCGGTTGTGACCAGGACCAGGCTGCCTTCCAAGATTAGATAGAGATCGCGTCCATAGCTGCCTTCGCGGATGATCGTGGTCTTCGGTGGCAGTGCGAGCAGTGTTGAAGCTGCAAAGAGATGGAGCAAGTAGTTTTCAGGGATACGTTGTGTATCTCTGAGGATAGGATGCTCGCGTAAACGTTCAATCAGAAAGGGAATCGTCCAGTTAGGAGGCAACAATGATGCCAGGTGTTGTAGATCAACTGGCTCATCCCAAGAGACGCCAAGTCGCTGCTTGAGTGAGAGCATTAGTAGATCACGGTGGTTGTCAACAGGACAGACGGGGACACAAGAGCCGCACATGATGCATTCATAGGTAAAGCGTGCAACATGCGGCGCGACATCCTTCGTTACCGTTGCATGATTTAAGTCGGCGATGCTGACCATTGAAGACATCGGAATAGGGCAGGCACTCATGCAACGGTTGCACCCAATACACATATCAATCTCGAAGTTGACATGTTTCGGATTGAGCATACGCACATCTGTGCGGTGAGCCATCCCTGCTGTCATCTGTTTCTGCTCTTGTTCAGCGGCGGGTATAGTAACCAGAGCGGTAGCTTTTCCGCTCCGCAAGGCGGGTGTGGGCGTTGAGGTACGGGCACGCACAGAGGGAAATGAGAGATAGAGCAACGTATTGCCAATCACGATGCGGTCTCCGTGTAGCAGGTGATAGGGATTATTAATCTTCACGCGGTTGACAAAAACGCCATTGCTGCTGCTGAGATCGCGAATATAGAAGCCGTCAGGGGCAGTAAATAATTCGGCGTGGCGGCGTGAGCAGGCCGTGTCATCAATCACAAGCTCATTTGCCTTGTCGCGTCCGAGGGAAATCCGTTTACCTTGTTCTAGTGGGTAGACACGCGCTTCGCTCTGTGCCGCGACGATCACCAGTGTTGGGGTTGCGCCCAGAGAAGCGAGTAAACTTTCTGGAATAATCTGTGTGGTGTTGTTTTGCAGTGCGGAATCTGCAAGGTGGGTGAATGCGGCATGCGGTGCGGCGAGCAGCGCGGTTTTGGCGGCTGGTAGCAGACGTGTGTTTGTGACATCAGGGGTAGAGCGCAGTTGAAAGCGAAACTGAATGTCGCCAAAGCGTAAGAGATCGTTGTGTTGCAAGTTATAGGTTTGTTGTGTAGTAAGCTTACGATTATTCACAAATGTCCCATAGGAGCTACCCATATCACGTAGCACATACTGTCCAGGCTGTGACGTATCGGCTGCGAGGCTTATTTCGGCATGACGACGCGAAACGGTGGGGTGTTCAAGTTGGAGTGTCAGGCCCGCTTGTCGTCCAATTGTGAGAGGGATGCGCATCTCGGATGGATCGAGTGGCATCTCTTTCAGGGCCATCGGTAGTTGTGGCTGTGTGATAGGGGCGAGAACGGCTGCCAAGGGTGTTTGTGCCTCGTGCATGTTTATGTCTAGCAAGGTTACGCTATCTACAATGGCCGTGTGTTTCACCTGACCAATCTCGGGGATGGTCGGTGGGATGTTCTGCTGATCGAGCCAATCATCTAAGGAAAAGGCCTCGTCAAAGATGTGTGGCAGCACGGGCGAAAGGTTAACGTGCTGATCGATAGAGCGTTTGAATGCTTGTGCTTGTTTGCGGTCACCCAGAAGGATTGCGCCAACGGGAATGCCATGCTGGAGCAACAGCTTGCGGTAGTTACGCGGCTGAGGCTCGGCGACGATTTCTTGAAAAGGTTGATTGCGTGGGGGTGTAGTCAGGCCGAGCGAGACGAAATCCAGGCCATAGAGAAAGGTGGCGTTATAAAAGGTTCCCGTCTGGTCAGCATAGTGCATGCCGAGCATATGGTGAGCGGCAATGCGCGCCTGCTGAATAGCCGGATACCACTGACCGAGGACACGTGTGCGTTTGGTCAGGGGATCGGCTGTCTCGATGAGATCGCCAGCGGCGTAGATATCGGGGGCATTGGTGCGCATAGCGGTATCGACCATGACGCCGCGCCCACAGGCAATGCCACTGGCTTGAATGAAATCGGTGAGCGGCTCAATGCCAATCGCGATCAAGACAGCCTCGCAAGGAATGCGTGTGCCGCTGGTGGTGATTATGCCCGCCACCTGCCCATTGAGTCCAATAATCTCAGCTATTTCTTCACCGGTGCGCACATCGATGCCGTCGCGTCGCTCTTCATGCAGAACCATGTCTGATGCAATTGGGTCAAGAACTTCGGACCAGAGCATTTGGTTGCGCAAAAGATGTGTGACCTCGTAGCCACGATGGCGCAACGTCTCGGCACTCTCCAGGGCTAATGTGCCGCTTCCGCTGATGACAATGCGTGTGGTATTGCCCAGACGGCGCAGTATCTGCTGGTAATCGGCGATAGTACGCAGGGTGGTAACGCCGGCGAGGTCCAGGCCAGGGCATGCCAGCGTGCGGGGACGTGCGCCATTGGCGAGCAGCAGTTTATGATAGCCGAGTTGCTGACCGTTATGTAACTGAACCGTATGGTGTGCAGGGTTGAGCGCGACAACACGCCCCGGCACAAAATGGATATGTTGTTCTTGATAAAACGTAGAGGGCCGTGCCCAAAGTTTCTCTTCCGGCATGCGCCCACCCAGATAATCTTTCAGGGCGGGGCGATAGTAGACCGGATAGGGATCATCAGCAACAATGGTGATGGAACAGGTCGTGTCCTCTGAACGTAAGATTTCGGCGGCTGTGGCTCCCGTAATGCCGTTGCCGATAATCAAGTAGGACAACTGTTTGCCCACAGTATATACTCCTCGCCAACAAAATTTTCTTTATTTCTTTGCTGTCATACTTAATAATAGTCATTTATTGCGTGTGCGCTACAAATATGTAGCCTTTTAGTACTCAAGTACCGTTATGCAAGGTTTTTCTCAGACAGACGTGATAGAAATTGTATGTAAGCGAGATGAAACTATGATGAAACGCTTCCAGTCGCGAAGATATGGATAGTTTTTCTGCTCTTGCATCGGCCTGAAATGGCGTGAGAAGTACACTGTGGCACTGACCCACAAGTCCTGTAGCGAGCGTACTGAATTGACGGGCTTGATAGAGATGTGTACACTACTTTTCTAGGGGAATAGAGTGGTAAAACATAAAATCTTGCGAGATTTGTATACCGGGGAGGAAATATGCAGACGTTGCAATCAGAGCAAATGATAGGACGTACTCTAGGTGAGTATAAAATAGAGCGATTACTCGGCAGCGGAAAATTGACGGCAGTGTATATGGCACGCCATTTAAGTGCAGAACGTCCCGCCATGATTACGCTATTTCTGGTGCCTGACGAATTTTCTGCCCAGGCTCGTGAGCGTTTCGTGGCACGCTTCCTGCGCGAAGGAGAGCAGTTGCTTCGCCTTGCGCATCCGCATATCCTGCCTATTTATGCCGTGGGTGAATATGCGGGTTCTCCTTATCTGACGACCGCTTTTGTGAAAGAAAACTCGCTGGCCAGTATTTTTCAATCACTGCCCAGTTTTACGCCTAAACAAACATTGATCCTCTTGAAACAAATTGCCTCGGCTTTGGAGCATGCGCATGCTAACGGAGTGATTCATGGCTCGCTGACGCCCGCGACAATCTTGCTCAGTGAAACTCAGGGGGTATTAATTGCAGGTTTTGGTTTTGCAAACTTGCTAGCGATGCGCGATATTGAGCCGAGTAATCAACCCTATGCCCATTTATTAAACATTGTTGGCACGCCGCTTTGTCCGCCAGCGTATATCGCTCCTGAGTGGCTGCAAGGCGCGGTCCTGCATGCGCGGATGGATGTCTATGCACTCGGTGTGCTTCTCTATCAATTGCTCAGTGGCTCTCTGCCTTTTCCACAAATCCAGTCGTTAGAAACCGCTATTCAGTGCATGCGCTTACCTGTTCCTTCGTTCGCTACAAGCCATGCGAGTGTGCCTTCCGCTCTCGATTTTGTGGTGCAGCAGGCAATGGAACGCATACCCACGCAACGCTTTCAGTCGGCAGCAGAAGTGGCGCGCGCCTTTGAGCGTATTCTCGTCGTTGTCCAGGAGGCGGCCAATCCGTCCCTCATGACACTAGAGGCGCAAGTCGATACGCAAGTCACGCTTCCACCAACCGTTAACTGGTTTGGTGATGAGGGCCTGATGACCATGACTGGAAAACAGCGTGCGCAGTCGCCGTTGCCTTCTACGAAGCTACCAGGTGTTTCTCCTGTAGGGCAGGATGCAGGTGGCATGGCTTGGCAACTGCAACCGCCCGTTGTGACTAGTCAGCTGCCCGCACTCAAGCGTGGTGGGCAGGGGATGGAAGCTACTGGTAGGCAACTTGCGGTCAGTAATGAGACGGTGCCTTCTGTTGATCCTTTTGTCTGGTGGTCAACTGTGGCACTGGGTCAGGGCGAAGGACAGGCAGTGGGAACCTTTGCTTCACGCACCCCAACGACTGCGCTGGCGCGCCCACGTGCGAAACGCAAACCCACACTGCAAGACCGCCGACGGACCATCGCGTTACTGGCTGGTGGGGGTGTTGTGGCGGCAGGCGTATTGGGTATTACCGGTATTAGCCTCGCGCATATGCTACACCAAAGTAGCACCGCTACCACTGTCGTCTCTGGTGGTTCATCACAAGCACAACAAGTGTCTGCTCCTACCGTTGCCCCGACACAATCGTCAATAACGGGTGCGAAAACGACCCCAACGGCTAAACCAACGCAGCAACCAACGGCTAAAGCGACTGCTCAGCCGACGCAGCAACCGACACAACAGCCAACCCAAGCACCAGGGCAACCGACTCCGACGCCCACACAGCCACCTCCTCCGCCGACTCCGACGCCCACGCCGCCGCCACAACATACTGGGACTGTGATTGGTCAAACCAGTAT
>DAICZM010000178.1 GCA_027311145.1 Ktedonobacterales bacterium | reverse complement strand
CTCGATCAGATAGCGTCCGGCGGGACTGGTAGCTGAGAAACTGCCAGCCGGAGAGATATGGTCGGTCGTAATCGAGTCATCCAGCACAGCCAGCACACGCGCTCCGTGAATATCTTTGACCGCCTCTGGTTCAGGAGCCATGCCTAGGAAGAAGGGCGGCTCTTGAATATAAGTCGAACTGGCCTCCCAGTTGAAAAGCGGTCCTGTCGAGTTGGAGAGCGCACGCCAACGTTCGTCACCCTCAAACACACTCGCATAGTTCTTGGCAAAAACCTCGGGAGTAACCGCTTTCATCACAGCATCACGTACCTCTTGCTGTGTGGGCCAGATGTCGCGTAGGTACACCTTATCGCCATTCACATCAGTACCAAGCGGATCGCTCGTCAGGTCAATATCAACGGTACCTGCCAGGGCATAGGCAACCACCAGCGGCGGTGAGGCCAGGAAACTAGCACGCACCTGCGGATGAATGCGTCCTTCAAAGTTGCGGTTGCCGCTCAACACAGCCGCAACCACCAGATCATGCTCCTGCACGGCCTCAGCTACCGCCTCTGGAAGAGGGCCGCTATTGCCGATACAAGTCGTACAACCAAAGCCAACTAGATGGAAACGCAACGCCTCTAGATACGACACCAGGTCTGCGTTGTTCAGATAATCAATCACGGCACGTGAACCAGGAGCTAGACTGGTCTTTACAGTCGGATCTACCGAGAGACCACGTTCTACCGCGTGCTTCGCGACAAGACCAGCCGCAATCATCACGGAGGGATTCGACGTATTGGTACAGCTGGTGATCGCAGCAATCGCCACAGAACCATTATTCATGTGCGACTGCACGCCAGCAACTTCGACCATGATATCGTCTGTTTTAGGTTGCGTATGCCCATTGGGCGTGCTGCCGCTTGCGGCCTTAAAACGATCAGCATAAGCTGAGCGGAAAACCTGACCGAGATTCTTCATCGACACACGGTCTTGCGGACGACGTGGCCCAGCCAGGCTTGGCTCAATGCTAGCCAGATTGAGTTCAATCAGGTCGTCAAAGTGTGGCTCCGGCGTGCTATCGGTGCGGAACAATCCTTGTTCTTTGGCATAACGTTCAACCAGATCAACCTGCTTGGCAGCGCGACCGGTATCGCGCAAGTAGCGTAATGTCTCTGCATCAACAGGGAAGAGTGTCGAGGTCGCACCAAACTCCGGCGACATATTGGCAATAGTCGCACGATCAGCCAGTGGCAAACTGCTCAGGCCGGGGCCAGTAAATTCAACAAACTTGGCAACGACACCACGCTTGCGCAAAATCTGCGTAACGGTCAAAACCAGATCGGTAGCGGTTGTCCCCTCAGGTAATGTGCCAACCAGACGCATACCAATGACTTCTGGCGTCAACAAATATAATGGTTGTCCCAACAGCACGGCCTCGGCTTCAATACCCCCAACACCCCAGCCAAGCACACCAAGACCATTAATCATCGTTGTATGCGAGTCTGTACCAACCAGCGTATCAGGATACAAAAGCGTTTCGCCACGCTCTTGCTTCGTCATCACAACAGAAGCCAGATATTCCAGGTTGACCTGGTGTACAATACCCGTCCCTGGTGGAACCACACGGAAATTACTAAACGCCTGCTGGCCCCAACGCAAAAGCGCATAACGCTCGCTGTTACGCTCATACTCACGCTCAACATTATGACCAAAGGCAAGCGTCGAACCAAAAGTATCCACTTGTACAGAATGGTCAATAACCAGATCAGCGGGAACAAGCGGATTGATCTTCTGGGGATCGCCCCCAATACGCGCAACTGCCGAACGCATCGCCGCCAGGTCCGCGACCGCTGGTACACCCGTAAAGTCTTGTAGCAGCACACGCCCCGGCATAAATGGATACTCGGCCTCCACAGTTGCCGCTTGCCCCGGTTTCCAGGCAGCCAACGACTGTACATGCTCCACCGTGACTAATTCACCATCTACATGACGTAAGAGATTCTCTAACAGAATTTTCACCGTATACGGGAGACGGTCAACTCCTTGCATTCCCTGCTCTGTCAACGCACCCAACCGATAATATGCAACGGGGTCATTCACGCCTGCAATGGTTGAACGCGCTCCAAACACGTCTTTGTATGTCGTCATATTCATCATCCTCTGTAAGAGTTTTAGAAGATCAATAAGCCAAAAGTCCTATCGCTGATCTCCTCTGCTTTTGTAATTATAGCACCCATCAGATTTTTATAACCACGTTTTCTCATTTTCATTGCGCCACTCTCCATCTTTCGTGCCCTCACCCGCTTTACGCTACTCAGAAGGCCGAGAAGCTGCGCGAGAACCGCTAGTAACATAGTCTGGACTAGCTCTCGCGTGCTACAATAAAAACGGTGACACATAAAAATTGTTTTTTATTTTTACGGCATGGCGAGCAACACATGAATAGAGTATGGACGTTGATTGGCAGAGGTTTACGGTTACGATGTCCCATCTGTGGGCAAGGAAAACTGTTCAAAAAAGGCTTTACGATGTACGAACAATGCCCTGTCTGCCATTTTACCTACGAACGGGAAGAAGGATACTTCAGCAGTGCGATGGCGATCAATCTCGTGACCAGCGAATTAATCGTAGCGGCGGCTGTTGTTCCATTCTCGATTGCAGCTGGTATGAACCCCAGTATTCCGTTTGTGCCGCTTTTACTACTTGGTAGCCCTCTACCAATTATATTGCCCCTGCTCTTTTTCCGGCATAGCCGTAGTTTATGGATGAGCGTGGATCATTACGTGAACCCACCACTTCGCTAGCACAATCTTCCAAACGACGCACTTGCTGCGCATAACACGAAAACAAGTCGTTTTTATCCTCCTGGCATTTTTCACTGGCAAAAACGCGTTGATGTACGTTTTTGTAGACATAGCCACAATCACAATGGTGATATATGAATTTTTTTCATTTTCAATACGTATACAATGACGAACAACTCTATTGACAAAGTAGTGGCATTTTAGCTACAGTAAGGACATTAACAACCAGAAGCACACAGCTTGCTGTGCTTGGATTGGGAGGATGAAGCGCCATGGGGCAGTGTTTGGATTTAGAGGACTGTGGCACACAAAATAGAGAGCGAGCGCGTTTTTGCGCACGCTGCGGCATACCACTCAAAGGTGCTTTTTTGAAAACGCGCTACGAAATACTCGGTTTGACAGGTAAAGACCGCAAGACAGTGACGTTACGAGCAGTAGATCGTCATGGCAATGTTTCGGTGATGGTACGTGCAGCCATCCCAGCTGAAACCAGCGCGGAAGAGCGCGAAAATTTTTTGCAGGATGCAGAGCTGGCGATCTCGCTTTCAGCGGGTATTCATGAAGCTGGTAGTATTCGTGTCACCGACTATGGACAGGATGGGCCTGTTGCCTTTTTTGTCAAGTCAGAATATGACTTGCAGGAAAGATTAGCAACTTCTCGTATTGTCGCACGTGTTGGAAATACTATTTTCTCGGCCCGGTCGGCACAGGAAGATGCAGAGAATAATGACGAGGATATGCAAACGCAATTGCGTATCGCCATACCAGCACCCGTCACACCAAAGGTCGCGCCCAAGACACCGACGCCACTTACCCTGGCCGAAACACCACAGCCAGTAGCGCACGATTGGCTAGCCGAAGGAAATCTAGCCTATGAACGTGGCTATTATACAGCCGCATTAGCCGCATACGAGCAGACCATCCAGCAACATGCCACTTCTGTTGATGGCTGGAGTGGAAAAGGGGCAACGCTTTTACATCTGGAACGTCCTGAAGAGGCATTACAGGCATACGATTACGCGCTCACACTCCAGCCCAATGCCCCCGAACTGTGGACAGCGCGAGCCAGCGTATTACGCGCCCTCCACCGTCCCGACGAAGAAATGCAGTGTTATGAACGCGCACTAGCCTATGATGCCAATTTTGTCTATGCTTGGAGTGGGCGTGGCATGGCACTGGCCGAGCAAAACCAGCCACAGGAGGCCCTCCTAGCCTTTGATCGTGCGTTATTGCTTGACTCGGGCCAAAGTGTTATCTGGCAAGCCATGAGCGATACGCTCTATATCCTCCATCGCTACGATGAAGCACTGATTGCCATTCATCGCGCCCTTGAATTAGACAGCAAAAACCCCGCTCTCCTGGACACACAGGGGAACATTCTCAGACGCATGAAAACGCCGGAAAAGGCTCTCATCATTCATGAGCAAGCCCTTCAGCTTGCTCCAAACAATGCGACCGTTTGGTTTGACAAAGCCAACGATCTACGCGATCTGCGCCGTTTCGCCGAAGCTTTAGTGGCTTACGATCAAGCTCTGGTATTTGATGCGACACTAGCCAGCGCGTGGTATAATCGAGGGAATGTTTTAGCTGCGCTCCGTATGTACGAGGATGCATTAGAATCCTACGATCATGCTTTGCAATATGATGGCGGTCTCTCTTCTGCCTGGTATAATAAGGGGAGTTTATTGCACGAGTTACAACGCGATGAAGAAGCATTGTTAGCTTTTGATCGCGCGCTGGCAGTCGACATCCACTATATTGCAGCATGGAATAACAAAGGACTCTCGCTCTTTGCCCTGGGCCACCTGGATGAGGCACTAGCAGCACTCGACCAGGCCACCTCTTTCGCGCCAGAAGAGCCTGATGCTTGGTACAATAAAGCGGTGGTGCTGGAAAAGTTGGGGAGAAAACAGGAGGCTCTCTCTTGTCAAGAATGGGCGCGCACGCTAGAGGAACAAGCACGCCACGTTGGAGCATAGCCAACGATGTTAGCTATGCAATAGTGCCATATTACGAACACATCGAAAGCACTTTACGCTATCATCATACATCATGCTCTATCCTATACACCAAGAGCAATGCATGACAGGGCTGGACATCCATCAGAATGTCCCTATGACTCGGAGGAGGGAATGCGACGCTGCGCCGATCTCATTGACTGTGGATACGACAATCGGGACAGCGATTTGTTTTGTCGAGCATGTGCGCTACCATTACTGGACACAGCTTTAGCAGGACGCTATATTGTGGAGGCACTAATTAGTAAAGGTGGCTATGCAGCGGTATTTCGTGGAATAGACCAGAATCTCTCGCGCCACATTGCAATCAAAGTGCTGTTACCTAGTAAAACAACCTATATTGAGCGCGATCATTTTCTACGTGAAGCGCGTATTGCAGCCGCGCTCGACCATCCAAATATTGTACCTGTACTCGATTATGGCAAAGACGGACCGAGTGTATTCCTTGTGATGCCACTCTACACGGCTGGCTCTCTACGCACACGTCTTACACAGGCTGACGGCCCACTCCCTGCAAACGAAACTATTCAAAATTTCCATCAACTGGCGCAGGCTCTCTACTACGCCCATACGCGCTCGCGCCAAGTTATTCACCGCGATATCAAGCCTGAAAATATTTTATTGCACCAGGAGGACTACCGCCTGGTTATCACCGACTTTGGCATCGCACGTGCTTTAGAACCGGGCGCGCGCGTCGGCAAAACCATCACGGTACGTGGCACTATCGGCTACATGGCCCCCGAACAAACTTCAGGGATTGTCGATCCGCGTAGCGATCAGTATGGCTGTGCGGTTGTTCTCTTTGAGATGCTGACCGGCTATCATCCTCTCGATCCACAAGGGGGGGTCATCCCATCTCCTTCATCATTAAATACTGATTTGCCTACATCGCTCGATACGGTCGTGTTGCGTGCCCTCTCACCACGTCCTGAAGAACGCTATAGCGATATGCTGGAGTTCATGCATGCCTTCGACGTGGCTTGTCGCCCCGTCTCCATCTCAACTGCCAAAATGCCAGTGCCACCACGCACGCCACTCGTGGAAGAGCGTTTTGTAGCTCCGCCCCATGTCAGACGTGTCAGTGTCACAAATTCTGTACAACCAGCCAATCTGACGGGTAACGGGAAAAACACGCCCGCTGACGGCTATACACCACCGCGCAATAGCACCAGCAGCGTGCGCGAAAAATGCCGCGATGGCGATCAATATCTAAAACAACAACACTATTCACAGGCTCTTCAGGCCTATGAAGAAGCGTTGCGCATAGACCCTGAGAATTTCCACGCCTGGCATGGCAAGGGCACTGCCCTCTACAATCAGGGCAATTATCGCAAAGCCCTGGATGCCTACCAGCGTGCCATAGAAATTGACCCAGAGAGCGTTGTCGGTTGGGTAAGCGCGGGCCTGGCACTCCACCGCCTGCAACGTTCTCAACAAGCCCTGGTACATTTTGAACGCGCCTTGAGCCTTGATACGGAATATGTTGCGGCCTGGAACGGCAAAGGGGATGCTCAACTCAATATGAACCTGTTTGCTGAGGCATTGCATTCATATGAACAGGCATTAGCCTATGATACACGCAGTTTTCAAGCATGGAATGGCATGGGCAATGCACGCTCAAATCTACACGATTTCGCAGGAGCGGTCGAAGCCTATACCCGTGCCCTACTAATCAATCCACGCAATGCCGTCGCCTGGTGTAATAAGGCCGAGGCTCTCATTCGCCAGGGCCACAATCGTGCTGCCCTGGACGCCCTCAATGAAGCAACGGAAATGGATAAAGGCTATACCCGTGCCTGGATACTGAAAGCCGATATCTATGAAACACTGGGCAATCCCCAAGAGGCACAGAAGGCACGCCGTCGCGCTAAACCCAGAGGATTGCCCAATTAAATTCACTGACGTTAGCTGGCAATGCCGCGTCGCATGGAAAGCGTGCCCAAGCCCAACGCTGCCAGGGCGCAGAGTGCCAGCACCAGCACATCACGGCCAAACTGGTCAGAAGCACTGTAGAATACCGCCTGCTCCAGAGCATGAATGCCATACGTCAGTGGCACAAAACTCGCCAGGTTTTGCAACCAAAGCGGCTCAAAAGCGAGTACGCCAATGCCCCCCGCGAGGAAGAACAGATAGATAGCCACATTGATCGAAATGGCGATGGCCGGTTGTGTCTTTTGCAGAGCCGCTCCCATCGCTACGCCAAGCCCAGTGCTAAAGAGTGCAATCAGTCCTATAATCAACAGGCTCGTAAGCCAGTAGATGCCTTCTGGTTGTATCCAGCCGAGCAGCGTTGCCAGTAGGAAAATCAACAGGCCTAGTCCAAATGTCGTCACAAAACCGGCCAGGACTTTACCCACGATCATCTCCGTATACGAGATAGGCGCAAGCAACATCTCTTTAACCGTGCGTGTCTCCCATTCACGTGCCGTAGCAATGCTACTCGTGACCAGACCCGATAACGTCAATAACAAAACAATCGTTGGTAACACACTATACTGAAAAAGCTGGATATCGCGTTGGCGCAAGTTTTGTTGGTGCATTGTCACCAGAATAGGGCTACTACTGCCTTGCGCCTGATAGAATTGTGTGATTGCATCAGGAACCGAGCGGCGCACATCATTGGTAAAATCCAGGTTGAGGTTATTCACTTGCACGATCACAGGCGAAGAGTCGTGTCGCTCAATACGTGCCGTAAAATCAGCGGGGATAGTGATAATGGCAATCACCTGTACACCGCGAAACAACTGCTCAGCTTGTGCCGGCGTCGCATCAGTAATACGAAACACATCGGCCTGCTGAAAAATCTGCTGCATACGTTGCCCTTGTGCACCATGATCGAGCGTCACTAAGGCTACTGGACTACGTCCAACCGCAGCCGCCCCCAGTGCCTGCACTAACAGAAAAGCCAGTGGTGGAAGTACAGTTGCCGCAATATTGCGCCCATTCCGCAGCCAGATCGCCAGGTCTTTTTTGAGAATAGCCCAAATTATTCGGAAAGGTGTGGTTTTCATCGTATTTTCCTCTCTCACAGTCAGCAACCTATCAGTTCGCAACGACACTACGACGCAATACCCAAGCCGCTACCAGCACCAAACCAAGCGCATAAGCAACCAAGATCAGCACATTGGTACCAATGCCATAAGTATTCAGGATAAAGTTATGAAAGGCGTGTTGCTGTAAAACAATCGCATAGTAGACGGGAAAGAGTTGCGCAAGTACCTGAATTGCTGGCACATTG
Organism: Ktedonobacterales bacterium; assembly: GCA_027311145.1. Taxonomy (GTDB): domain Bacteria; phylum Chloroflexota; class Ktedonobacteria; order Ktedonobacterales; family Ktedonobacteraceae; genus DTNP01. Next base: position 898 of record DAICZM010000178.1, on the reverse strand, counting down.
AACGAGATTGGACCAAAAGCACCACTCAAAAAGAACAATGGAATGGTTACACCAAATGCCAGAGCAATAAACGCCTGCCACTGTTTAATCAGGGTGCCAAGAATCGTACCTATCGCGATAAAGATGAGGACAGTCAACAACGTATAGCCAATCACTTCACCCCAATGGGCTGGCCAGACGCCTACAATAAAGATCAGCAACGCGAGTACAACGATGACCGAGGCCAGACTCATCACCAATGCTCCCGCCATCTTGCCCACCACAATTGCCCAACGGCTCGCAGGTGACAGCAACAATTCTTTCATCGTGGCTTTCTCCCACTCACGCGCTGCCGCCGTTCCAGCCTGCACCAGACCACTAATCATCAAAGCAATGACCAAGATGGACACCGTCAGATAAGGAATATAATCAGTATCATGCACATATGAATCGATTTCTTGCGGGATCACGGTCACGACATGCGGAAAAGCATTCGCATAAAATGTCGTGATAGAGAGCGGTACAGCACGGCGAATATCATTCGTGAAATCGGTATTCAGGTTGTTAATCGTCACATCAATCTGCACAGGCTGCTGATTCGCCATGCGTTGGTCAAAATCTGCCGGAATGACCACCACAGCCACAATATGGCCGGTATGAATTGCTTGCGTGGCATCCGATAGACTCATTTTTTGCAAGATAAACGAATGTGCATGCGCCATCGCATTATAAAACTGCTGCGCATATGGTCCCGTATCCTGCATCACCACCGCCGTAGGAGCTTGGCCGCCACTGATCACAAACAAACTCAACAAGATCAAAAAATTCACAGGCAAGAACATGCTGACAATCGTGAATATGCGATCTGTCAACGCACTTTTGATATCCTTTTTCATGCATGCCCAGATGACACGCAGAT
>DAICZM010000177.1 GCA_027311145.1 Ktedonobacterales bacterium | reverse complement strand
GCTTACAGGTCAGTTTGCCATCGCCTTCAGCAGTTCCTCAAGACGTTCGTAGGAGTCATTGATCCCTTCTTCCATCCCGCTCTGAAACGCGCTATCACGGTCGTCGATCGACTGGAAGACCGAAAGAGCAGTGAGTCGGCATCTCCCCTCGGGCAACTCCTCAAACGTCAACGTTTCAAGTGCTACATGCCCCTTCTCTGGCAAACCCTCAAACTCAAAGGTGTCAATAATGCGCTGAGGAGCGAGTACTTCGTGATACACGCCATGAAAACCGAACTGGTTGCCGCTCTGATCCTTCTGGACGTAACGCCACCTACCGCCGCTTCTTGGCTCAAAGGTGTCGAGCATCGTGATGAGCCTTCGAGGTCCAAGCCAACGGACATAGAGGTCTGGATTGGTGAACGCTTGAAACACCAGTTCGCGCGGCGCGTCAAATTCGCGCGCAATGAGCATTGCTTGTTTCCCTGGTTCTGCTGTAATGGTGGTTTTATTGTTTGCCATCGCTTTTTCTTGCCTTTCAAACATCATTGTTTAACGCGGTCGGTAATGCACGCGCATCACGCCGGACGGATACGTCTTTCCACTGACCAACTCCAGATTGACCCTGCTTGTAAACACCCGCTGACCCTTACCTATGGCGACGGGATGGACCACGAATACGTATTCGTCAATCAAGCCGAGCCGTACAAATGTCTGCGCAGTGCGAATGCCGCCAGGGATGCCCAGGTCACGACCAGGCTGCTGCTTGATCTTTTTCACGGCCTCAACCAGATCATCATCACTTTTCACCACGAGCAACTCGGTATTTTCCCACGCAAGTTTTTCTTCCCTGTTCGAGAGAATGAACACGTGTAAGCTATTCACGGCCCGCGCAATGGCACGCTCTTCCTTTGAGGCTGAGGGGTTTTGCGCGACGCCCAGCCAGTAAGGAATCATCCCGGAGGCTGTCGGGTAGCCAATAAACCCATCATCAACGCCTTGAAAGAAGGCCACAGTATCATCGTTGAGTTCCTGATCCGGCGTCTGCGACATCCAGTCCAGTTCGCCGTTCACCCCACAAAAGAAGCCATCAAGGGTCGTCGTCATGTTGAGAAGAATTTTTCTCACAGTACCCTCCGTATTACGCTCATGTTCTCATTTCCTCTCTTGCTTATCCTGCGTGCGCTTCTGTTTCTCCTCTTCGAGGACCTTATCCAGCACATCGAAGCGTTCTTCCCACCGCTGCCTCGTTTGCTGAACCCATATTTCAAACTGGGACAGCGTTTGGGGATTGAGGCGGTACAGATGCTTCTGCGCACGTTTTTCCATCACCACGAGTTGTGCCTCGCGCAACACCTTGAGATGCTGCGAGATCGCTTGTGGACTCACAGAAAAATGCTCGTAGATATCCGTAGCAGATAACTCGCCACGCGTGGCAAGAACCTCTAGAATAGCCCTTCGTGTTGGATCAGATAGTGCAACGAATATATCCATGTCTTTATTATAAACCATTTACTTAATTAAGTCAACACTTAAATAATATTTTTTAAGGACAATCTAAAAACACGTTGCCGAGCAGACAACCGATCATAAGGCCACGCCTGTCTTATCAGTCAACCAAGAGTGAAGTGCAGGAACCATCGCAACATCGCCGCGCCCTGAACACTCTCTATCAATATGCCCTGTATATGCCCTGTTATACCCTCGTTTCTGCACACTGCCAATCGCATAATAGACGTGAAGCAAAAGCTTTCACAAGCAGGCTATGTGAAAGGCAGCCAGCAGAAAAAGGATAGGCAGACAATGTCAGTTGATAAAAAAGCATTAGATGAGCAAGAATGCCTGGTGCTATTCAAACGTGCAGTAGAGTATAATGACGCTATGGCCTGGCAGTCCCTTCATGAACTCTATAGTGGCATGATGTTTTATTGGCTGGGACAGTGGACCTCTGACAATGGCAAATATTGCTTGGAGAGCAAAGAGAACTACGTCGCGCTGGCGTTTGAGCGGTTCTGGTATGCAGCATCTTATAAGCGGCAGATTCGTTTTGAGACACTTGCCTCGGCGTTAGGCTATCTGCGTGCGAGCCTCAAAAGTGTGGCCATCGACATTATCCGCACGCGACAACATGAAGCTATTCTCTTCGCTCAGCAGGCTAGCGAGATCAATATCGCTGTTGAAGAGTCTGAAGAAGACGCCTACGAGCTATGGGAAGAGATCACAAAGGTGCTACCAAACAAGCGAGAACAGCATGCAGCTCATTTGCTCTTCAGATGTAATCTCAAACCGCGCCAGATTGTGCAAATCTTCCCGCAGGAATTCGGCGACGTGCAGGAACTCTATCGAGTGCGCAAAAAGGTCTTTGATCGCTTTATCAAAAATGCGAAGACGCTACGCTGGCGGCTTCAAGGATAAGGGAGCGAGCACAAGCAAGAGGTGTTGCGATGGACGAAACACATTTTGATGCCGTAATTATTGGCTCTGGTTTTGGCGGCTCTGTGATGGCCTACCGTCTCGCACAAGTAGGTTTACGTGTTTGTGTACTGGAGCGCGGAAAGAGCTATCCGCCCGGCTCTTTTCCCCGCAGTCCATATCAGCTAAAAAACAGTTTTTGGAACCCCAACGAAGGCAAATATGGCCTGTTCAATGTCTGGTCATTTCAGGGCATGAATGCGATTGTTTCAAGTGGACTCGGCGGCGGCTCATTGATTTACTCCAATGTTTTACTCCGTAAAGATGAAAAATGGTTTGTCGAAGACAATCTTGCCAACGGCGGTTATAAAGCGTGGCCGGTCACACGCGCTGAACTCGATCCGCACTACGAACAGGTTGAGCAGATGCTTAATGCGCAACGCTATCCTTTCCACATGGCTCCCTATGCCACAACAGCGCGCACAAGAGCGTTGCAATATGCGGCTGAACAGCTTGGCTTGGCGTGGAGCTTACCCTATCTCGCCGTTACCTTCGCCAATCCAGGCGAATCCCCTATCCCTGGTGTGTTAATTGACGAAGAGCTACCAAACATTCATCATCGTAAAAATGCGCGCTCCACTTGCCGTCTCTGTAGCGAATGCAACATCGGCTGTAATTATGGTAGCAAGAACACGCTCGACTATACCTACCTTTCAGCCGCGCACCGACTGGGAGCAGAGATCAGGACAGGCCACGAGGTACGCTCGTTTGCTCCACTTGAAGGTGGCAAGCGTGGCTATACTATGACTTATGTGCAGCACAGGCTAGAGATTGAGAGACAACCCAGCGATACACATCATCCAGAGGAGCTTGTGCCCCAGATGATCACGACTGACCGCCTCATTCTTGCTGCTGGCACACTTGGCACTACCTATCTTTTGTTAAAGAACAAGCAAGATTTTCCCGCGCTCAGCCCACAATTAGGCAAGCATTTTAGTGGCAATGGCGACTGCCTCGGTTTCGCGCTCAAGTGTAGCGATCTGCGCAATGGTCAGCGCGTGCCCCGTGTGATTGAAGCCAGTCACGCTCCCGCAATTACTAGTAGCATACGCATAGCCGATGCCCTGGATGGGGGTGTAGGACGCGGTTTTTATATTCAAGATGCTGGCTATCCCGAATTCATAAATTGGATATTGCAAATACTCGACACGGCCCAGGCCAGCGGACAAATTCTTTCGCTGGCGGCACATCTCGCACTGGAACGGTTCAAAGGGAAAAGCGCGAGTGACATCGGCAGTTATATGATACAAATCTTCGGCACAAGCGAACTCTCGTCTGGATTGCTGCCAATGGATGGCATGGGTCGAGACATCCCTGGCGGTCAAATGCACTTAGACGAGCAAGGTCTGCTCGCACTTGATTGGAACATCCAGGAATCTCACGACTACTACGAGGGTGTCAGGCAAAAGATGAAAGACATTAGTAGCGCACTGGGAGCAGAGTTTGTCGATGACCCTCTCTGGGCACTGAACCAGGCGATCACGGTCCATCCTCTCGGCGGTTGCGCGATGGGAAACACAATTGACGAGGGAGTGGTCAACGCTTATGGGGAGGTTTTTGGCTACCCGAACCTCTACATCGCTGATGGCTCGGTTATGCCCGGTCCGGTGGGGGCGAACCCCAGCTTGACAATCGCGGCACTCTCCGACCGTTTTGCACAGCATATCGTGGAGACTCTAAGAGGTAATGTATGAACGAACCTAAAAAACGTGCGCTCTTACTGGCGGGCGGCGGCATGAAAGTCGCATTCCAGGCAGGAGTATTGCAGGTCTGGCTTGATGAGGCAAACATCTCTTTTGCTCACGTCGATGGCGTGAGTGGCGGCACGTTCAATCTCGCCATGTATTGCCAGGGCATGAGCGGCAGTCAGATCGCCGACAACTGGCGCACGATTCCCGTGTCGCTTTTCGACGACTTCAACTGGGAGCAATATAGCAAACTCTTTTTGGCCGAGTCGATCCTGACCTTTAAACGTTTTCGAGAACACATCTTCCCTGGCTGGGGGCTTGATTGGAACAAGATTCGTGCATCACAGCAGCAAGCCACATTTAACGTATACAACTTCAGCAAGCAAACGTTAGAGATTTTGCCCCCGAGTCAGATGACAGAAGACTACCTCGTCGCCTGTGCCTCAATTCCTATGTGGTTTTCGCCCCTTAGCATCGATGGCAGCATCTATCTCGATGCAGTTTTTATGACCGACGCCAACATCGAAGAGGCTATTCAACGTGGGGCCGATGAGATATGGGTTATCTGGACAGTGAGCCAGAGAAACGAGTGGAACGCGGGCTTCATCGCCAATTACTTCCAGATTATCGAGACATGCGCGAATGGACAACTCAACCGTATGAAGCAGCGGATCGAGCAGAATAATGCAGCGTTGGTAAGCGGCCAAAGAGGCGAGTTTGGACGGCATATCGAGTTAAAAATTCTTCAGCACGAGGTGTCACTGCACTATCTCATCAATCTGAGTACTGACCGTATCAAAGAGGCAGTGAACCTGGGGGTCGAGAAGGCCCGTGAGTGGTGCATATTAGAGGGACTATCGCTACGTCCCCCAGACCTTTCCCCACAAGATGATATGACCACGCTGAGTTTTACAGAAGAGATGAAAGGCTATATCTCGCCAGGCTCCATGCCCTCCGATCGCCCAGACTTCGCGCGCGGTTTTAGAGAGGGTAGCGAAACAGGTCACTATCTCATGTTCCATTTGACCATCTCAATTGACGGTGTGAACCACTTTGTCACCAACGCCGAACACGACACACAGGGAGTTGTAGGTTATATCGAATGCGCGTTACTGGGTGGCAATACGCGCATGCCAGTCGAAAAGGGAGCATTTAACCTCTTTATTGATGAGGGAGACCCAACAACAAAGAAAATGCTTTATCGCCTCTTCTTCTCCGACCAGAACGGTCAGCCACTAACACTGAGTGGCTTCAAATCAGTCAAGGAAAGTCCGGGTATCGACCTGTGGACGGCCACCAACACCCTCTATACGCGCATTTTCCGTGGGCATGTTGGGCCTGAGGACGAAGCTCAAGCCGAAGTGGTTGCCTTTGGGATCATCAGCAACCACTTCCTCGACTTCCTGAAACAACTGACCACTATGCGTACCAGTGGCCCAACACCCACCGAACAGGCAAACGCGCTCGTTGAATTCGGCACCTTCTTCCTCGGCAAACTCTGGGATGTCTACGGACAACACATCCTCTCCTACGGCCCATTCTAAACAGAGCATCCACAAACACAAAGGGAGCAGGGCGAGCTAAACCTCGCCCTGTTCCCTTTGTGTTTCTTCACAAGACATATTTAGGATATAGCTCCTATTTGCGTAAGATATAATATAGCTGTTCGAGTGGTGAGAGACTTTGTAAAGCTGCTCATTCCATCAAAATAAGGACATGGCAGAAAAAACCTATGAGCGCAAAAAGACATCCTAACAAAAAATTGCAGCATGAACGCATGACGCATGGCTGGAGTCAAGAAGATGTAGCCGCAAAACTAGGCGTTGATGTGCGGACTGTCCGGCGTTGGGAGAGTGGACAGCCCGTGCGTCCATACAATATTTTAGGGTTGACAAAACTCTTCGAGAAGAGCGCGGAAGAACTTGGCCTCATCGATGACTCCCAACCTGAATATGTTCTCATGGCACAGCCAACAGCCACCAACGCAGCTATTTTAGCCTCTTCCACGTATGCAGCACATTTTCTGCCAATTCCGGCTACTCCATTGATTGGACGTGAGCAAGAATTGCTGACAATCAAGCAGATGCTCAGCCGCGCGGAGGTACGCTTGCTTACCTTGACGGGACCAGGTGGCACAGGGAAGACCCGCTTAGCTATCCAGGCCGCCAGAGACATGCAAGAGATGTTTCCCGACGGTCTATTTTTTGTAGACTTAGCTCCCATTCGTGACGCTGCACTGGTGGTTGGTACTATCGCTCGCGTGCTTGGCATGCAGGAAGCCGGTGGGCAGCCGCTCCTGGAACGTTTGAAAGCGTATTTGCGCCCACAACAGTTACTCCTCTTGTTAGACAATTTTGAACAGGTTATAGATGCAGCCGACCAGTTAGCGGCTCTACTGATGACTTGTCCCAGACTTACATTGCTGGTGACCAGCCGCGAAGTGCTACGAGTGCAGGCAGAATATGAATTTCCAGTGTCTCCCCTGGCACTTCCTGAACGACCACGCTTAACGGACGTGCCCGATCCGCTTGTGCTTGCGCGTTCACCCGCAGTGTCCCTATTCGTACAGCGTACTCAGGCCAGGAAGCCCGACTTCCAGTTGACACCGGCAAGCTCCACAGCGGTGGCTGAAATCTGTATTCGTCTGGACGGGCTGCCACTAGCCATCGAACTGGTAGCGGCGAAGTGCAAGCTGTTACCTCCACAGGTGTTGTTGTCATATTTGGATCACCGATCAGAGTTTGGAGAACGCGGACTACGCGATGTGCCAGCACGCCAACAAACAATCCATAATTCAATTGCCTGGAGTTACGAGCTGCTCAATCCAACTGAGCAACAACTATTCCGACGGCTCTCTCTTTTTGTAAACGGTTGTACACTCGAAGCCTTGAAGATAGTCTGCACTTTTTCTGATGAGAAACCATACGCGCTACTGGAGGTCGTGTCTTCGCTGATCGATAAGAGTTTACTGCTCCCACTAAAGCTGATGGAAGGTGGAGAAGCACGGATTACGATGTTAGAAACAATCCGCGAATATGGCCTGAAATGCCTTGAGGAGAACGGAGAACTAGCGGAGACTCAGCGATCTCACGCGCACTACTATTTAGCGTATGCAGAAAAAGCTGAGGGCGAACACAACAAAGCCAAGAAGACCCGGTTGCGCATGTTAGAGTTAGAGCAGCAGAATCTACGAGCTGCGTTGAACTGGTCGTCAGCACAGGGAAGCGAGGGAGAAGAAACTACGTTGCGCTTGTGTAGTGCGCTCTGGCAGTTTTGGCGCGCGCGTGGCCATATCAGCGAAGGACGCAACATTCTTACACAAGCACTTACGCAGAGTGAAGCCCATACGTCATCGTTACGCGCAAAAGTACTTACCGCCGCCGCTGTACTCGCGGGTCTGCAAGGAAACTACGATCAGGCCGAGATGATGTGCCGCAAGAGTTGGCACATCTTTCGGGACCTGGACGACCAACAGGGAATAGCATCATCACTCAATTTCCTGGCACAAATTGCCACATGGAGAAGCGATTACCCGCAGGCACATATTTTAGGCGAAGAGGGACTGGCAATCGCCAGAACACGAGATGACAAAACGGAGATCATTACGGCATTGCAGACGTTAGCCACGGCCTGCTTCAATGAGGGCCATTATGCCAGGATGCATGGATTTGCCGAGGAGAGCCTGCATCTCTCTAGAGCAATAGACGATACAGAGGGCATCGCACGTTCGCTCTGGCTGCTCTCATTGAGAAGTTTTTTTCAAGGGCAACCCATAGAAGCTCATGCGTTACTGACCGAGAGTCTTGCCCTGGCAAAAGAACTGGACGATAAGAGAGGTATTGCCGACGCCTTAGTCATTTTGGCATACATCACCTTTTTTCGCGGCGAGTACGAGAGCGTACAACGACTCCTCGATGAGGCATTCGCACTGCATCGAGCGGTGGGAGATCGGCGAGGTATCGCCCTCGACTTATATGGGCAAGGTTGGTTAGCTCTTAGTCAGGGAAACTACATAGCCGCGCGTGCCCATTACGAGGAGGCTCTCTCGATATTAGTAGAACTGGGCCATCAATGGTTTATCGCGCTTTGTATAGAAAGTCTTGCCTATGTCGCTGCTCGACAAGCCCAGTGGATACGTTCCGCCCGTCTGTGGGGAATGGCCCATATGCTACGCGAAAAGATTGGCGTAGCAGCACCAGCAATGCTTGCCGCTATGTATGAAAGTACGATAGCGAAGATTCGAATGCAATTGGGGGAAAACAATTTTATTAGAGCATGGAGCAAGGGACAGCATACAAAGCCTGAGCAAATACTCCATACACACCTTGTCCCCTCATAAACCAGATTTGCAGTACTCTCTTCAGAGAAGAAGAAACAAAAAACTTGGAACACACTATCCCGAAACAACGAAGACGCGCGCGCACCTCATTCACCTGCTTCACGCCATGGGCCTGCACGAGGAGGCAGCCCAGAGTGAGTAGGGGACACTCAAAGGAGTCTGGAATTGCGCATCCAGACTCCTTTGAGCATTTCTAACTGGCCAACTGCAATAAAACTAGCCGAATACTGCCACGCCTGGCGACTCGCTCATGCTGACATTTTGAAGCTGGAAGCTTTCTGTCCAATTCTGCCCATCAGACAAAAAAAGTACAGTTGACCACTCTGTGGACTCTTTTGATAGAAAACCCACAGAGCATCACTAAGATCGGCTTTAAACACAGCTGCCGCCGGTGAATTGCTCATCTCAACATTAGGAATTTGCCTGTCTCCTGACCAACTCGTTCCCTCAAAGGTGTTGTACCAGA
>DAICZM010000176.1:5990-8971 GCA_027311145.1 Ktedonobacterales bacterium | reverse complement strand
GTTTAGTAACACTGTTGGCCAGCGAACTGAACTATACTATACATTTCGGCATAAACACAGTAAAATACAGCAAGAAGCGTGAGTAAAAACGCATGCGTATATCATGTCTTGTCTGCGTAAAAGAAAGGGTTCTAGATGTCTGCTATCACCTTTGTGTTAAGTGATCTTCACCTCGCGGATTCGACTTCGGTCCTCGAATGTTTTGGCGACCGACAACAAACGGCTTTCGCTCATCTCCTCCATTTCGCTTCTTCCATACATTTGCAAGATGAGAAAACAATGCATACATATGACTCTTATCGTACACCTGTTACACTTAATAGTCAAGATGATAGCATAGAAATTGTTATTAACGGAGATTGTTTTGATTTTCTTGTAACAACTCCATATGACTTCTATGGCGTGATCGACGTAAAAACCGCCTTAGAGAAGTTGGAAAAGATTATTGCGGCCCATGACGCTTTTTTTTCAGTTTTACGCTCTTTCCTCTCTACAACGGGTCATACCCTGACTTTTCTGACTGGCAACCATGATATCGAACTCTGTTTTGCTGAAGTGCGTGAGCGCATTTGTCTCGCACTGCTTGGAACTCCTATGGATGAGCGCGTGCGTTTCAGCTCCACACGCTTTTATCAACCCGCTCCCGATATCTATATCGAACATGGCAACCATTATGATTTCTGGAACCATGCTATTGCTGGTTTATGGAGCGATGATGGGCAACCACTCACGCGCACTCCCGCCCGCATCACGCTCCCACCAGGCTCGCGCTACCTGCAACATGCTGCTCACCATCTCAGTCGCCGCTATCCCTATTTCGATCACCTGGAACCCTCGATGAATATTACACGCCAGACCGCTCTGCTCTGCTTGCTTGCCCCATCGCTGGTTATGGAGACGACACGCCAAACTCTTCAGTTGCTTTCTTACCCCTATACGGCTTATCCCTCCTTATTGCCCGGAGAGGAGCAGGACCCTGTGCGTTTGTACGAGGAGACCATGATGGCCTTTCTTGTTTTTCAAGAAGACGTTGTGGCACACAAAACAGATTGGCCTATGCATAAAGAGGAGATGCAGGTTGGACCGCTGGCTTTGCAGGAATTTCAGCACATGCGCATGGCTTTAACGCTGCCGCTGGCCGAAGCCGTGACAACAATCTGTACTCCTATTCCCTATGCGATGGGTGAAGATGTGGCACGGGGCATGCATACTGTTCTGAAGCAACACCCAGAGATCCGTTATGCCATTGCGGGACATACGCATATGCAGCGTGTTGATCAATTGCACGCACAGGACGAAGGGCACGGCGCAATTCCTCAGTACTATCTGAATACGGGCAGTTGGACAACGCGCGTGGCGATGCCCACACCCGCCGATCTCGCTGCTCCGCATGGAGCTGCGCTGCTCGCCTGGCTGCAAGACCCCATCTGGGAGCAACCCCTGTTGCGTGATGTCACTGAGTTGGTGTTTGCCCTGCTTGTCTCGGACGAGGGTCAGCCGTCACGTGCGCAGCTCTGCGTTTGGGAAGGTGGCGAGCGCGGACGTTACCGCATTCTCGGTTGAGCGTGAGAATATGTAGCGAAGAAGCGATTATTCTGAGAACGAAGGTTGTATGAAACGCAAAAAATTTGTTGTCTTTGATGGACATGCCATGATTCACCGCGCTTTTCATGCCGTGCCAGAAGACTTCTCGACAAGTGCAGGTGAGCCGGTGAATGCGACCTTTGGCTTTACCTCGATGTTGATGAAAGCTCTGCTGGAGGAGAAGCCGGACTATATCGCTATGACGTTTGATCGGCCCGTCCCGACCTTCCGCCATGAGCAGTTTGCACCCTACAAAGCGCACCGCCCCACGCTCCCTGACAATATGCGTCCACAGTTCGGGCGTATTCGCGAAATCGTGCAAGCTTTTGACATTCCAATCTATGAGATGGATGGTTATGAGGCGGATGACATGCTCGGAACGCTATCCGTGCAGGCGAAGCAGCAGGGCGTCGAGACAATTATCTATACTGGCGATATGGACACGCTCCAACTGGTCAACGAGGCGGTGATGGTCAAAGTGGCGAAACGGGGCATCTCGGAGGTCACGGAATATGACGAAGCTGCTGTTATTGCTCGCTATGGCCTGTTACCTCAACAATTGCCCGATTATAAGGCTCTTGTTGGGGATAAATCGGATAACATCCCCGGTGTTCCGGGTGTTGGTGATAAAACAGCGGCACGTCTCATTCATGATTACGGCGACTTGGAGGGAGTGTTGGCGCATCTGAGCGAGCTAAAGCCAAAAGAGCAAACGTTGCTTGCCACTATGACTGAGCAGGCACGTCAATACAAGATGCTCGCGACTATTGTGCTGGATGCCCCCGTGCAGCTTGACTTACCAGCCTGTCAGGTCCACTATGTGGAGAGCGAAAAGATTCTAGCCCTGTTTCGCGAGCTTGGTTTCCGTTCGCTCGTCGAGAAGGTTTTGGCTCTCTTTAAGCTACTCGGTAGCCAGGATGGGCAAGCCACACCGCTAAGTGGGCAGAACGATAATGCATCGCCGCCCCAAACGCTAGTGCAAACAGAGATAACAGACGAGGGTATGTGGCAAGATCAAGATACATCGACATCGCCCGCGCATACGGAGATGTCGGTCGCACTGCCTGTCGGTATGGTGCAGATCATTATCCCGCCCTTGCCTCCTGTCGATGGCCTGACGGTTTTCCCGGTTGAGCGGCGCGTTGTCGATGCATCCCAGGGAGGAGCACAGCACGATCAGGATCAAACCGTCGCTGGCCCCACGCAACTGAGCCTGTTTGAGATTGCCGAGCCAAAAACACCTGTCGTGCGCAGATTGCATTTCCCAACATCCGCAATGTCTTCTGCATCTCCGCCTTTTTTGCATGATACTGCTACAAATACCATGATTATTAGTAGCGAAGATGCTCTGCGCGTCCTCATCACGAGCATAATAACTACGGGTGCTTTCTCGTTTG
>DAICZM010000176.1:0-5980 GCA_027311145.1 Ktedonobacterales bacterium | reverse complement strand
ATGCTGGGCTGGTCGGCTTATCGTTTGCAATGGCAGCTGGTGAGGCCTACTACATCCCTGTTGGACATCAGCAAACAGGAGAAGGCTTGGAGCCAGAGATACAGTTGCCGTTAATGCAGGTCATTGCGTCTCTCAAACCCGTCTTGGAAGATCAAAAAATCAAGAAATACATGCATAATGCCAAGTACGATATGCAAGTGCTGGCGCGCTATGGCGTGAACGTGCGCGGTCTGGCGTTCGACACGATGGTAGGAGCGTATGTTGCAGAACCGGGACGGCGTGGTTTCGGTCTGAAAGATCAGGCATTTCAGCGTCTGGGCGTCGTGATGACGCCGATCTCCGACCTGATTGGCAGGGGGAGCAAGATGCTGAGTATGGCTCAAGTTGCTGTGCGTACTGCTGCAAACTATGCAGGAGCCGATGCCGATATGACACTGCGGCTCGTCGAGCCAATTATGGCCGATCTGCGCCGTCATAGCCTGTTAGACCTGTATCGTAATATTGAATTGCCGCTTATTCCCGTGCTGATGCAGATGGAGATGCATGGTGTTGCCCTAGATGCGGATTTTCTGCGCACATTTGAGGCCCGTCTCGCCGAGCAGGTGCAGGCGTTAGAGCAGGCAATTTATAGCGCGGTGGGACACGAGTTTAATATCAATTCGACGCGCCAGCTTGGTGACATTCTGTTTGGTGAGTTAAAGTTGCCTGCGGGCAAAAAGACAAAAACGGGCTATTCGGTCAGCGCGGATGTGATCGAGAGCTTGCAGGGCAAACATCCCGTCGTCGACTCTCTGCTAGAGTATCGTCAGCTGAATAAGCTCAAATCAACCTATGTGGATGGTCTCCTGGAGCTAATGGATCAAACTACAGGACGGGTCTACACCTCTTTTAACCAGACGGTTGCATCGAGCGGACGTCTCTCGTCTAGCAACCCGAATCTGCAAAACATCCCTGTGCGCACTGAGGTAGGTCGTCAGATTCGTCGCGCCTTTATCGCTGATCCTAGCTACATTTTGCTCACTGCCGACTATTCGCAGTTTGAGCTACGCATCCTGGCTCATATCACGCACGAGCCGCGTCTTATTGAGGCATTTAACAACAATGAGGATATTCATACAATTACTGCCTCAACGCTTTTTAGTGTGCCCGTCGAGCAGGTGACCAAGGAGCAGCGACGACTTGCCAAAACGGTTGTCTATGCTATTCTCTATGGGCAGTCGGCTTTTGGCCTTTCACAGGTGACGGGCATGAGCAACCGCGAAGCCGCAGATTTCATCAACCGCTATCACGAGACCTTTCCCAACATCAAACAGTATGTCGAGCGCACGCTTGCTCAGGCACACCAACAAGGTTATGTCAACACACTGTTTGGGCGTAAACGCTTTATTCCCGATATGCGTGCGCTCTCACATAGCGAACGGCAAGCGTTGGATCGTGAGGCCATTAATATGCCTATTCAGGGTGGCAACGCCGATCTGATCAAAATCGCGATGCTGCGCATTGCGCACGCCCTACGCGAGCAGCGTCTGAAAACACGCATGATTCTGCAAGTACACGATGAGCTGGTCTTTGAAGTGCCTGTCGAGGAGCTAGAGCGTGTGCGCCCGTTGATGAAGAGCTTGATGGAAGAGGTCTATCCATTGGATGTTCCGATTAAAGTTGAGTTGAAACAGGGCCGAAACTGGTATGAAGCCGAGCCGATGGAATAAGATACAATAGAGAAAATGATCGCGTGCAAGAGAGGTGCATTGCTGCGCGAAAGCCTAAGACGTTCGTGATAGAGAAACGAGGAAAAAACACGTGCAATTATCCAATTTGATTAATGGTCTGCCACCATACCACTTCGCCGATGCCAAGAAAAAGATTGCGGACCGTATCGCGGCGGGCGTTGATGTGATTAGCCTGTCGATGGGCGATCCCGATCTGCCCGCTCCCCAAGCGGTGGTCGAACGCTTATGTGCGGAGATGCAGAAGCCGGAAAATCATCGTTATCCTGAATATCGTGGTGTCTATGCATTGCACGAGGCTATCGCGCAGTGGTTTGAGCAACGTTTTCAGGTGCGTCTGCAACCGGAGCGTGACATTTTGCCCCTACTTGGCTCTAAAGAAGGGCTAGCCTATGCCGGTGCGTCCGTGTTGAATGCAGGCGATATCGCCCTGGTTCCCGATCCCTATTATCCCGTCTATATTACAGCTGCTACGACGGTGGGCGCGCAAGTCTATCTTTTGCCGCTGACCGCTCACAATGCTTATCTCCCAGACCTGGCGAGCATCCCTGTTGATGTGCTGGCAAAAGCGCGTGTTCTCTGGCTAAACTACCCAAATAATCCAACCGCTGCCTGTGCCAATCGATCTTTTTTTGAACAGGCTGTCGCTTTTGCACGCCACCACCATCTGGTTATCATCCATGATATGGCCTATGCCGAGGTCTATTTCGACGATTTCCGCCCAATGAGCATTTTGCAAATTCCAGGTGCTAGTGAGGTTGCGGTCGAATTGCATTCGTTGAGCAAAACGTACAATATGGCTGGTTTCCGGGTCGGCATGCTGGTTGGCAACCCTGCCCTGGTCGATGCCGTTGGCCGCCTCAAAAGCAACATTGATAGTGGCATGTTTCGACCGGTGCAATATGCCGCGATAGAAGCATTGAACTTGCCGGTCTCTTGGATACAGCAGCGCAATGTCCTGTATCAGAAACGGCGTGATATGCTAGTCGAAGGGTGTCACGCTGTTGGTATGCAGGTTGAGCTGCCAAAGGCCGGCCTGTATGTGTGGGCGCACGTTCCGCACGGCTTTACCTCACGCGATTTTGCGACCTGGTTATTTGACAAGACTGGCGTTTTTGTCACCCCGGGCAGCAATTTTGGTGCCGCAGGTGAGGGCTATGTGCGCATCTCGCTCACGGCTCCCGATGAGCGCATTGCTACGGCATTGCAACGCATGAAAGACGCCCTGTCCTTGTAGCATTCTGCCCTGAATAGTGTATGATTGCAATAGCAAGCGTCGCTTTATTAGCAATATTTCTTTTATCGTGGGCCAAGTTCTTCTGAGAGAAGGATTTCAGTAATGCTTCAAGAACAGAATATAGATGCGCTCTCGCCGCGTTCTGTCGATGTATGGCACCTCCAGGTGGGGCGTGCGCAAGAAGATCATTCTTTTGATGTCCATGTTGGCCTTTAGCGCGAGTGGCTTGTCACCAATGGCCTCGGTAGCTATGCATCTGGCTCGTTATTGGGCGCGACAACACGCACGTATCACGGCTTGCTGGTGGCGGCATTGCACCCACCCGTTGAACGCACCGTATTGGTGACAAAAGTTGATGAAGAGGTCGTCTTATCCAATGGTCGAGTCTATAAGCTCAGCGTCAACGAATATCAGGGTGGTGTTCTCGACCCGCAAGGTCAGGAATATCTGGAGCGTGTTACCCTGGAAGGTGATATCCCCTGTTTTACGTACCGCTTAAGCAAGACAATGACGCTAGAAAAACGTATCTGGATGGAGTATGGGCAGCATACGACGTATGTGCAGTATGTGACATATGGGAGCATGAGCGAGGATGAGAGCAGTGCCGGGATGTCACTGCGCGTCTCTCCCTTTTGTCTTTCTCGTGACTATCATCAGTGTACACAGGGTTCGCCAGACTGGCATTTTCTGGTCGAGAATCAAGGCAATCGTTGCCGCATCCGTGCCCATGAGGACTCCCTCGCTTATCAATGTGTAGCGAGTTCGGCTGCTACCTTTACGCCAACCGGTCTGTGGTACTGGCATGTTTTGCATCGCCATGAAACCGAGCGTGGGCTACCAGACCTGGAGGATGTCTATCAGCCGGGTGTCTTTCGTCTGCCGCTCAAACCCGGTGTGCGCGTGACACTAGTCTTGAGTGCGGAAAATGAGCTGTCGTCTGATTTTGGTGGGGAGCATCATGAAGAGGCGGTGTTGCAAGCCTTGATGCGTCATCATCGTCGTATTCGCCAACTGCTCACCGTTGCCGATAATTCCACGCACGAACTCTATGTGCGCGATCCCGTCTTGGCACGCTTGACTGTTGCCGCCGATCAATTCATTGTGGCACGACCAGACTATACCAGCATCAAAGTAGCGGAGCCAATGGCTAAACTGCGCCTCTCGCCCGACCGTAAAACAGTAATCGCCGGTTATCCCTGGTTTACTGATTGGGGGCGCGATACGATGATTTCGTTGCCGGGTCTGCTGCTCTGCACAGGCCGCTTTAGCGAGGCGCGTGGCCTGCTCAAAGCCTTTGCTGCACTCACCCATAATGGGCTGATTCCCAATCGTTTCCCAGACGGTGGAGAGTCGCCCGAATATAATACTGTTGATGCCACGCTCTGGATGTTCCATGCACTGGATCGCTATCTGGTGACAACCGGTGACTGGAGCCTTTTGAAAGAGCTCTTCTTAAAGCTGGTAGAGATCGTGGATTGGCATCTGCGTGGCACAGATTTTGGCATCGGTGTAGACCCCAACGATGGCCTCTTGCGGGCTGGCATCGCGGGTACTCAACTCACCTGGATGGATGCGAAAGTGGGCGAGTGGGTTGTCACCCCTCGTCATGGGAAACCCGTCGAGATCAACGCCCTCTGGTATTGTGCCTTGTCTCTGATGGAGACATGGGCCGTGCGTCTTTCGACCGATGCCTCACTCTACAGCACGCTGCGCGTGCAGGTGCAGCAGCATTTTGCGCAACGTTTTTGGTATGAAGAGGGGGGATATTTATACGATGTGATTGATGTTGAAGGTGTCGCCGGAAAAAATGATGCCGCCTTGCGCCCAAATCAACTCTTTGCTGCCTCTCTCTGTCATGATCTTCTCTTGGATGAACAGGTGCAGCGTATCTTGCAGCAGGTCACAACGCATCTCCTTACGCCGCTCGGTTTGCGCTCGCTTAGCCCAACAGACCCGGCCTATCGCAACCATTTTAGTGGAGACCGCATACAGCGCGATGGAGCCTATCATCAGGGGACTATTTGGCTCTGGCTGCTTGGTCCCTATTGTGATGTACACTGGCGCGTGCATACTGATCGGGCCGCCCTACGAACATTGCTGGAGCCATTGGTGCGACAGCTATGGGAAGCTTGCCTCGGTACATTAAGCGAAGTGGCTGAGCCAGAAGCTCCATTTACTGCGGCTGGCTGCATTGCGCAAGCATGGAGTGTGGCGGAAATGCTGCGTTGTTGGCTGCTGATAAAAGAATAATCTCTGTATTTTCATGTTCTTTTCACAATGGTACGTTATGCTTGAACCCGTCGCACAGGTTACTGTTTCTACAGGAGTCGTGGGTTCGGTAACCTCTGTGACGGACGTTTCAGAAGGTGATGAGGAAACCTATGCGAGTATTGATTGTTGAGGATGACCCGCGTCTTGGGCCAATTTTGAAAAAAGGGTTAGAAGGCAATCACTATGCGGTTGACTTGGAGAGCAATGGAGAAGATGCCGTTTTCATTGCATCGGCGACACCTTATGATCTTGTCATTCTCGATATTTTGCTGCCGGGTCTTGATGGCTTCGAGGTGTGTAAGCAACTACGCCAGCAGGGCAAAAATATGCCAATCTTAATGCTCACCGCCCTCGATGAAGTCAATCAGCGCGTCAAAGGCTTAGATATGGGTGCAGATGACTATCTCATCAAGCCTTTTGCGCTTAGTGAACTTGAAGCGCGTGTACGTGCACTGTTGCGCCGTGGCAGTGCTGTCAAAACCTCCGTGCTGCAATTCCTAGATATCACGCTCGATACTAGTACGCACGAAGTGCGGCGTGGTGAACGCACCCTAAACCTCTGTAACAAGGAATATGCCCTCTTAGAATTTTTCATGCGCCATCCACATCAAGTCTTGAGCCGCACGATGATCGCAGAACATGTGTGGGACGGGGATGCTGACCATCTCTCTAATGTGATAGATGTCTACATTCGCTATTTGCGTCGCAAGCTGTGTGATAACAATGATCCTGATGTGATTCATAC
>DAICZM010000175.1 GCA_027311145.1 Ktedonobacterales bacterium | reverse complement strand
GTGTTTGTCGTGCTACACTTTGTTGCATCTTTGCCCCTCCAAATAGAAAGAAAACTTTCTATAACTATTCCCATCTTATTGTGACTATGCCTGGTATCACGGCGGTTAATGCTAGTTGTCTCTAGGCATTCTCAATAGCGTGCAAGCAATAACCTCCTAGCATGCATTATAAGTGTCTTGCAAGAGACCTGCAAGTGCATAAAACTCATCTATACCTATTCTCAGCAGAAATTAATCAAGATATCTTGTAACCCTTGACAGACACCCCTTTTCTCAGTATACTTATCCGTAACCGATACCGAAAGCGGTTCCGTAATCGGTTACGAACCCGCTTTGCGTGAAAAGGAAAATTTTACCCACCGCAGGGTAGAGAGACGGAGAAGCCTATGCCAGGGAAGCATACGATTGATGATATTGCCCGTCTTGCCAGTGTTTCAAAAGCGACTGTGTCGCGTGTTCTGAACCACAAACCGGATGTAGACCCACTGACACGCGAGCGTATTTTGCGCATCGTGGATGAAGTTGGTTTTGTTCCCAGCATCACGGCGACCGGTTTGGCAGGGGGACGCAGTCATTTGCTTGGCGTGCTGGTTCCTTCGTTTTCCTGGCCCTTCATCCCCGATGTCATGCGTGGCGTAGCCGAAGTCATTGGTGAAACCCCGTATGAGATGGTGTTATACAGTGTGAATGATTCGCACCGTGAGAAGGATACGAATGAAGTCATTGACCATATCCTGACTACCAGGCTAACGGCAGGGCTATTGGCAATCTTCCCCGGTCTTCTTTCACACTATCTGGTTCGTTTGCATAAGCAGGGCTTTCCGGTCGTGCTGATTGATGACCAGAAACCGCCTACCAGCACACCCTGGGTTGGTGCGGATAACTACTATGGGGCACAAACAGCGGTTCGTCACCTTATCACCCTCGGTCATCGGCGTATTGCGCACATTCAGGGGCCGCTACGTTATCTTTGTTCTCACGAGCGTCATCAGGGCTATTGTGATGCGTTGACAGAGGCTGGTCTGACTGTAGACCCGCAACTGGTGTTGGAAGGCGACTTCACGACTAAGGGTGGACGGGCGACTGCACTAAAACTGCTTGCCTTACCGCCTGAACAGCGTCCAACCGCTATTTTTACTTCGAATGACCAGATGGCATTTGGTGTATTCGCCGCCGCTGAGGAATATGGACTCCATATTCCAGATGATGTGGCTCTGGTCGGCTTTGATGATATCTCCGCCGCTGCCCATATGCGTCCCTCGCTTACTACTGTGCGTCAGCCATTTTCCGAAATGGGTCAGCGTGGCACCGAGCTGCTTTTATCCATGCTGAATACACCGCCCACCACTTTGCACGGCAAGAAACATACGCCTCAAACTCCCTATCTTGCATCCTCCTCTGGAAACGAGAGCGGAATACATGAGAGTGAGCCTGTCCGTATTCAACTGCCAACCTATCTTGTGGTGCGCGCTTCATGTGGTGCTGCTAACACATCCCCACATGCATTGCCCATTTCAACTCCAGGTATGTTTCCGTAGGAACCACTGTATCGTGTTTTTTGTTCACGTCTTGTGTCTGTTCTTAACATTATCACCTATCTATTTGTAGGAAGCGATGAATCGGTTTCTACACGTGTGGAAATGCACTCTTGTAGCCATCTCTAGGCATTTTTGTCCCTGTAACCTGGAAATGATGCCCTGTGTTTCCTCAATAGAAGAGATAAGAAGGAACGGACGTTCGTATGAGCAGCATGTATGGCTGTGTGGCGTAGAGGAGCGATGCTCCTGAACACGCTCCACGCTGTTTTGTCTGCGTGTTGGATTTTTCTCGTATCTGTACACTGTGTATGATGCGCGGCGAGGTTGCAGCGCACAAGAAGGAGTTTTCTTATGACCCTTCGAACTTCTTTCTCTTCAGCGTTCAGAGGCAAGAAACTGGCAGGAATGACAGCGAGTGTCTTCCTGGTTGTTCTTACTCTGCTTCTCTCGGCCTGTGGAGGTAGCACAACTACTACCCAGAGTGGCCCCAAGAACAGCGTCTTGACAATTGTTCCCAGTCCTAACGGAGATTTTACTGAGAATTTTAACCCGTTCAATGCCAATCCGGCCTACGGCACATGGGGTTTAACCTATGAGACACTGCTTTTCTTTAACCGTCAGGATGGGAGTGTCAAGCCCTGGCTTGCGTCTAGCTATCAGTTTTCTAGTGACGCCAAAACGGTAACATTCACGTTGCGTCAAGGTGTGAAATGGACTGATGGGCAGGCCTTCTCTTCAGCCGATGTGTTATTCACGCTCAATCTGCTGCATCAGTATCCTGCTATTGATAGCAACGGCCTCTGGCAGTATATCAGCAGTGTGCAGGCCCCTGACGCTCAAACGGTTGTTGTGACGCTCAACAAGCCATACACGCCGCTACTGTGGTATTTAGGTGGTCAGACCTGGATTGTGCCGCAGCATCTCTGGTCATCAACGGGTGATCCAACCAAATATACGAATACCAAGCCCGTTGGGACGGGTCCCTACACGCTGAAGGCATTCACTCCCCAATTGATTGATTTGGTGAAGAATCCGAATTACTGGCAACCGGGCAAGCCTGCCGTGACTGAGGTACGTTTCCCGTCCTTCAACTCGAATACAAGTGCAGACCTGCTGCTGTCGCAGGGAAGCGTTGACTGGACTGGCCTCTTCACGCCTAATATTCAGCAGACCTTTGTCTCACGCGATCCCGCTCATAACCATTATTGGTTCCCGCCTAGCAACGTGGTAATGCTCTATCTCAACACGGCCAAGTATCCTTTTAACCAGTTGGCTGTGCGTCAGGCGATTAGTGCAGCACTTGATCGTGATCAGATGTACAAAATTGCGGAGAGTGGATACGAGCCGGTTGCCAGCCCGACCGCTTTGGTGCTGCCAGCCAACCAGAGTTTCCTCTCGCCCGATTATACAAACACAACCTTTGCGTTGAGTCCTTCACAGGCGTCGCAAATCCTGCAAACGGCTGGCTTTAAGAAGGACGGCAGTGGCATGCTTGTTGATAAAAACGGCAAGCAGATCACGTTCAATATCAATGTTGTAACTGGATGGACCGACTGGGTAACGGACTGCCAGATCATGGCGAGTAATCTCAAAGCTATCGGCATGAATGTCTCCGTGAACTCCCTCTCTTTCAATGCCTACTATAGCGCATTGCAGTTGGGAAGCTTTGATGCGGCCATTTCCTGGACCAATCCTGGCCCAACACCGTACTTCCTCTATAACTCGATGCTCAACAGCACCAATACCGCGGCAGTCGGTAAAGCGGCGACCTCTAACTGGGAACGTTGGAGCGATCCAAACACCGATGCGCTGCTCAAGCAGTATGCCACTTCTGCTGATCCTAGTGTGCAGCAGCAAGCGATCAATGGCCTGCAAAAGATCATGGTTGAACAGTTGCCGAGCATTCCGCTGGTTTATGGCGCGACCTGGAATGAATACAGTACCGCTCGCTTCACAGGCTGGGCCACGCAGGGGAATGCCTATGCGGTTCCTGCCCCCTGGAGCTATCCTGATAGTGAAATTGTCATCCTCAACCTGAAACCTGTTGCCTAGCATGTTGTCGTGTGAGGCGTGAGCAATCACGCCTCACATGTATCATACGTTTCACCAGGAGAAGAAGGGTAAGATCGCAGGCCTGTCTATGTGGCACAATGGGTGCAACCATACAGATGAACAAATTAACATGGTAATCTCGCCTCGGAAATGCTGGTGAGCGTGAAAGAAGGAGTGGTTGGATGCGTCATTTATTACGTCGCATCGGTTTCTACCTGGTTGCTTTTTGGGCCTCGATCACGCTGAATTTTATTATTCCGCGTCTGGCTCCTGGCGATCCCGCGCAGGTGCTGATTGCGCGTTTTCAGGGCCGTATTCCGCCTGAACAATTGCACTCGCTCGAATTAGAGTTTGGTATTTCGCACGATAGTCTGTGGGTGCAGTATCTGCAATATCTCAATCAACTGTTTCATGGCAATCTGGGTGTCTCCTTTACCTATTTCCCCACACCTGTTTCAACGATGATTGGGCAAGAAATCCCATGGACCTTAACGCTGGTGGGGGTTTCGCTGGTGGTGAGTTTTGTGCTGGGCACATTGCTGGGCATTGTGATTGCATGGCGGCGTGGTTCCTGGCTGGATACGCTCTTACCCCCATTGTTTACGTTTCTTTCCGCTATACCATACTTCTGGTTGGCTCTTATTCTGCTCTATGTGCTTGGATTTCTGCTGAACTGGTTCCCATTGAACGGGGGGTATAGCCTGGAAACCCTGCCTGGCTGGAATTGGGATTTTATCAGTAGTGCGATCTACCATGCCATTTTGCCCGCCGTCACGATTGTGATTGGCTCCCTTTCCGGTTGGTTGCTGGGTATGCGCAATATGATGGTGACGACGCTCTCCGAGGATTATGTCCTGATGGCGCAGGCGAAAGGTTTGTCTGAGCGACGCATTATGCTGAGTTATGCGGCGCGTAATGCTATTTTGCCGAATATTACGGGTTTTGCGCTGGCCCTGGGGTTTGTGGTGACCGGTTCTTTGTTGACGGAGATTGTTTTTTCGTATCCGGGTATCGGTTTCGCGTTGTTGCAAGCGGTGCTGAACCTGGATTATCCACTGATGCAAGGCATCTTTTTACTCTTGTCAATTGCTGTCTTAGGTGCGAATTTCCTGGTGGATTTGCTCTATGTCTTTATTGATCCACGGGTGCGTCAGGAAAGGGGATAAGCGATGAGTATACCAGCATCTTCACAGCGTTCACCCTCCCCTG
This sequence comes from Ktedonobacterales bacterium, assembly GCA_027311145.1. Taxonomy (GTDB): domain Bacteria; phylum Chloroflexota; class Ktedonobacteria; order Ktedonobacterales; family Ktedonobacteraceae; genus DTNP01. Next base: position 4,226 of record DAICZM010000175.1, on the reverse strand, counting down.
AAGATAATGGGCAGGTAGCAAGTGAACGTGAAACTGCGAGCAGTGTAGAGCGCGCTGAGCGTGTGTCAGTGGCTGCGGGCACGATGGCTCTGACGGCACTGCCAACACGGCGAGAGAGCGCGTGGCAGTCATCCTTACGTTCAATCATGACAAGTCCCAAGCTGGCTTTTGGGATGGGCGTCGTGATTTTTTTTCTCCTGGTGGCTATTTTTGGCCCGCTGGTCTTCAAGACTGATCCCAATGCGCTTTCAGCCGATTCACTGCAACCGCCCTCTATACAGCACTGGCTTGGGACGACGCAGACGGGGCAGGACGTGTTTACGCAGGTTATTGACGGTACGCGGGTGTCTATTATCCTCGGCTTCGTGACAGGGCTGGTGGTAACAGTGCTTTCAGTGGTGATTGGGCTGACGTCGGGCTACTTTGGCGGTGTGATCGATGAGGTGATCTCACTGTTGATCAACGTCTTCCTGGTTATTCCTTCCTTTGTACTGGCCCTGGTGATGGCGGCCTACCTGCCTGTCAAGGGACCGCTAACGGTTGGTCTCGTGATTACGATTACAAGTTGGGCCTGGGGCGCACGTGTGTTGCGCGCACAGACGCTTTCGATGCGCAAACGAGAATTCGTGGAGGCGGCGAAAGCGAGTGGGGAAACGACGCTACGCATCATTTTCTTCGAGATTTTCCCCAATGTGATCGCGGTAGTGGCGGCGGGTTTTGTTGGCACGGTGATTTATGTGATCCTGGCAGAGGCGGGTTTGGAGTTTCTGGGCCTGGGTGACGTGACGGTTGTCAGTTGGGGAACAATGTTTTATTGGGCCAATAATAGCAATGCTCTGCTGGTTGGAGCATGGTGGTGGTTTGTACCGCCTGGTTTCTGCATTGCTGTGCTAGGGGCTGCACTGGCCTTTATTAACTTTGGCATAGACGAGATTTCTAATCCACGCCTGCGTCGTGAACCGAAACCAAAGGGAAAGAAGGGAGTGGCATAATGGCGATTTCAACAGGCACGGACCTCCTGCTGGATGTGCGCAATATGAGTGTGGATTACATGGCCGCGAGCGGCACTGTTCACGCTGTCAGCAATGTCAGTTTTACGTTGAGACGTGGGGAAGTCTTAGGGCTGGCTGGCGAAAGTGGCTGTGGCAAGTCAACGCTGGCCTATGCGGTTGCACGTCTTTTGCGTCCCCCCGCTGTGATTACAAACGGAGAGGCTCTCTACTATCCGCACACACGTGAAGATGACGAAGGTATCCATATCGCCTCATCTACTGCTTTAACGAAAAAACATGGTAAACAGGGTGTTTTAGACCTTGATGGTGAGCAGGATGCAGTTGATATTATGCAATTGGCTTCTGATGAACTGCGCATGTTTCGCTGGAGCGAGTTGGCGGTCGTTTTTCAGAGTGCGATGAATGCCCTCAATCCTGTCTTGAGCGTTGGCGCACAGATTGTGGATGTTTTGCAGGCACATCGTCCGTCGATGGGACCCGATTCGCGGAAGCGGCGTGCGATTGAACTGCTGCGTCTGGTTGGTATTTCGGCTGATCGTCTCAACAGCTATCCACACGAGTTGAGTGGCGGCATGCGCCAGCGAGCCACGATTGCGATTGCCCTGGCTCTTTCGCCGGAAGTGATTATCATGGATGAGCCAACGACGGCTCTGGATGTGGTAGTGCAGCGCGAGATTCTGAGCGAGATTCTGCGTTTGCGAGAGCAGCTCGGCTTTTCCGTGATTTTTATTACGCATGACCTTTCATTGTTGCTGGAATTGGCGGACAGGGTCGCAATCATGTACGCTGGTCGTATTGTTGAGATGGCGTCGCGGCGCGATATGTATCTGCATCCTCGCCATCCTTATGCCTATGGTCTGATTCACTCGTTCCCTTCGCTGCGTGGTCCGCGCCGTCGCATGACAGGTATTGCGGGTTCTCCGCCCGATTTGCGGGCTGTGCCAGCCGGTTGCGCCTTTCATCCTCGTTGTCCAATGGCATTTACGGCTTGTCGTAGCGTTTTCCCCACTCTGGAGGACGCGCTGCCCGATATGCCAGAGCAGCGTGTTGCTTGTCACCTGTACAATTCCGCGCTCTACCCTGCGGGCATGCCCGCAACTGCTGAGATTGCGGCCAGCTATGAGAAATTCGTGGAAGAAGGAGGTAACAAACAATGAGTATGAGCAACCAGCATGCAATGGCGGCTACGCAAGAACGTGCCGGGCAGCCTATTTTGGAAATTGAGCATCTGCGTAAGGTTTTTCCCTTGCGCACTGTGCGGCTCTTTGGCCCACCGCGTGGTGTGCAGGCCGTTGATGACGCGGCGATGGCACTGTATCCGGGGCGTGCGACTGCTCTTGTGGGCGAAAGTGGTAGCGGCAAGACCACGATTGCGCGTATGATGGCGCGCCTCTATGATCCCACTGCGGGTGTGATGCGTTTTCGGGGTGAGGTTGTTAAGCTGGGGGGTGGCAACAGCTTGCGCAACTATCGACGTCATGTCCAATTGGTCTTCCAAGACCCATTTTCGTCGCTCAATCCGGTGCATGATGTGCGCTATCACCTGAGCCGCCCGCTGCGTGTCTATGGGCATGCGCGCACGAATGATGAGATAACGGAACAGGTTCTCTCGCTGCTCGACCGCGTCAGCTTGAGTCCGGCTGAGCAGTTTATTCTGAAATATCCGCATCAGTTGAGTGGCGGCCAGCGTCAACGTGTTGCGATTGCGCGTGCGTTGGCGGCCCGACCGGAGGTGTTGCTGGCGGATGAGCCTGTCTCCATGCTCGATGTTTCAATTCGTCTGGACATTCTCAACCTGCTCTTGCGTTTGAAAGAAGAAGAACATCTGGCTCTGCTGTTCATTACGCACGATATTGCCAGTGCGCGCTACTTTGCTGAGGAGACATTAGTGATGTACGCGGGCCAGATGGTGGAAGGTGGCCCAAGCGATGATGTCATTCAGGATCCGAAGCATCCGTATACACAGCTATTGCTCTCCGCGGCTCCCGACCCAGATCGCATCAATGCTGAGGGGCGTGGTTTGGCGCAACTGCCCGCGCGTGGAGAGATTCCGAGCTTGATTAATCCGCCGAGCGGCTGTCGTTTTCATCCTCGTTGCCCTAGTGCGATGCCAGTTTGCAGTCAGCGTTTCCCCCAACGTACAGAGCTGGGTGGCGGCCATTGGACCAACTGTTTTCTTTATGGAGATGGTGACGGAGCGGTCGCGCAAGCCGTACCTCTCACTGTGATACGCAGAAAAGCGCAGGGAAGCGAAAACACCGAGCAATGATTCCCAGGAGAGGATGCATGAGCATTTCCAACGAATTACAGTCACAAGCAGGAACAGAGAAAACGCTGGCAGCGGCGTTTCCACAAAACTTTCTTTGGGGTGCTGCCACGGCATCCTATCAGATTGAGGGTGCTGTGCGAGAAGATGGGCGTGGCATGTCGATCTGGGATACCTTTGCTGCCACGCCGGGCAAGGTGTTTCAGGGTGATAACGGAGCGATTGCGGCTAACCACTATCATACGATGGCAGAAGATGTGACATTGATGGCAGAACTTGGGCTGGGAGCCTATCGTTTTTCCCTCGCCTGGTCGCGTATCCTGCCCGATGGGCGTGGAGCGGTCAATAGTCGCGGTCTGGACTTCTATGATCGCCTCGTTGATGCTTTGTTAGCCAAAGGCATTCAACCGTTTGCGACGCTTTATCACTGGGATATGCCGCAGAAACTCGAAGATGAGGGTGGGTGGCTGAAGCGTGCAACAGCTTATGCTTTTGCAGACTACGCGGAGATCGTGGCAAAACGGCTTGGTGATCGCGTGGTCGGCTGGATTACGCAAAATGAACCCTGGTGCATTGCCTATCTGGGGTATGGAATTGGGATTCACGCGCCGGGCCTGCGAGACCGTCAAGGTGCTGTTAATGCGGGTCATCACGTGATGCTGGCGCATGGACTGGCATTGCCGCGTATTCGCGCACAGGTCATGCCTGCTACAAAGGTGGGCATCACGCTCAACTTCTCGCCTGTCTATCCTGCTGATGAGCGTCCTGAGACACAGCGAGATCTCGCGTTGGCGGATGCCTTTGGCAATCGCTGGTTTACCGAGCCATTATTTCGGGGCCATTATCCCGAACATTTATTTGCATCGCTTGGCCTTCATGCGCCCGCCATTGAAGATGGTGATATGGCACTGATCAGTGCGCCTATTGATTTTCTGGGTGTGAATATC
>DAICZM010000174.1 GCA_027311145.1 Ktedonobacterales bacterium | reverse complement strand
TCTCTCACCATGTTAGCTGCCGCGACCGCACTCGTTAGCACCGGCAGCGTGACAATCAATGGGCAGAGCGAGACCGTTCTGACCAATGCCGCCGGCAATACGCTCTACTACTTCAAGCCCGATACGGCAACAAAAGCTGCTTGCACCGCAACATGTGCTGGCAATTGGCCACCGTTGCTCGCCACTGGCACACCCACGAGTGCAACCACACTCTCCGGCACGCTCACCGCTGTTAGCTCTGGCAATGGCAATCAGGTCCAGTATAACGGCCATTTCCTCTACACTTTCGCCAATGATAGTGCCCCAGGTCAGGCCAACGGAGAGGGACTTGGCGGCGTCTGGTTTGTAGCCACACCCTCGCTCACCTAAACAGTATTCGCCTAAACAATGCGCTCCCCCTGGTTCTACATAGCCAGGGGGAGCGCATTGTTTAGCTTTATTACGCTTATTTCGTTGCTAGCGCAGTCTCCATGGAGCGTGCACTATGCCCGCGTAGATGTTCGCGAATAGCAAGGGCCGCCGCAGCACCCTCACCAGCCGCGCTCACTAGCTGTTTCGTACTACCCGCACGCACATCGCCAGCCGCAAAAATGCCCTCTGTACTGGTCTGAAAATCAATACCCGTCATGATAAAGCCATTTTTATCAATCCGCGCCACGTCTGTAAACGGCGCGCTATTGGGCGAGAGACCAACAAAGACAAACACACCCGCAGGATGAAGCTCTTCTGTCTGCCCCGTTTTGTTATTTTTCACCACGACAGTTGTCAAGTGATTCTTCTCACCTTTGAACTCGGCTACTTCGGTATTGAAACGGACCTCAATCTGCGGCGAAGACATAGCTTTGTCGATCGCAATTTTATTTGCTGAAAGCTGTGAGCCACGCGCCAGGATGGTCACTTTCGGGCAGAAGCGCGTTAAGAATGCCGCCTCCTCGACGGCACTGTTGCCAGAACCAATCACAGCCACCTCGCGCCCTTTATAGAACGGACCATCGCAAGTGGCACAAAAGTGTACGCCCGCCCCAATGTAGTCATCTTCACCCGCCACGTCAAGCCGCTTATAGGTCGAGCCGGTTGCCAGCAGCACAGCATTGGCGCGATACATGGTTCCCGACTCGGTCTGCACGAAGTGCGCATCCCCATCGTTGCCAACACGCACCACATTTTGGGCCGAAAGCAATTCGACGCCAAAGCGTTTTGACTGCTGAATGATGCGGTCCGCAAATTCCGCACCCGTCACCCCTTCAGGAAAACCCGGATAGTTATCCAGTCGCTCGGTAATACCCGCCTGCCCACCTAGTCCACTCCGCTCAATAGCGAGTACCTCAAAGCCATCGCGAGCTGCATAAATTGCGGTCGTCAATGCAGTCGGACCACCTCCTACGATAATGAGATCGTAGAAACCACACTGCGCTTTTGTGTTCAGACCCAATTTCGCCGCAAGCTCCGCATTAGACGGCTCAATCAGTAGCGAACCATCATCGAACACGATGGTAGGAATGGTCATACCGCCATTCTGCGCCTTCTGCACAAAGGCCTGACCTTCCTGATCTTCCTCAATATTGACATACGTGTAGTGAATACGCTGCTCACCAAGAAATTTCTTGCTGCGCTTGCAATCGCTACACCAGTCTGTCCCGTAGAGTTTAATATCGGTATATGCCACGTGCCATTTTCCTTTCAGCAGGATATTCATCTCCTGCTATCATTTCCAATAAAGTTAAGCGACTGTCACCTGTATAACGGGGTAGCCTTTAGCCCCGTTAGGAACCGTTCCTTGCTTCTGGCTCGTCTGCACTGCCCCAGTACCATCTGTGGCCCGTGCCATAAGCGTGTATGCGCCCGCCAACGTCGGTTTCCATGGCCATGCCCACAACACCCATGCATCTTGTGAAAGAGCAGGCTGCAATGTGGCTATCTGCCAGGTAAGACCGCCATCCACACTGACTTCGACCTGCTGAATACCCCGATTACCCGCAAAAGCGATGCCACCAATCTCAGTTACACTTCCTAGCACAACCTGACCATCTGGGGCAGGACGGTCAATTCGACTGGTCGTATGCAAGAAACCATGGTACCAACCCTGGTCAGCATACAGACCACCAACAAAATGATCGGTCAAGACGATGCGTGTTACCCATTTGGGATTCTCTTCCCCGTAGCGACCTGGGATAAGGACACGCAACGGGAAACCATGCCGATAGGGGAGCGGTTGACCATTCATCTGCCATGCCAGCAAAGGTTCTTCTGCCAGCACTTCATTCAGTGGCAAGCTCATAGTGTAGCCATCAACGCTAGAAAAAGCGATATAGCTGGCTCCCACCTGCGCCCCACCATGCTTCTCCAAGAGTGTGCGCAACGTCACACCTTGCCAGATTGCGGTACTCATCAGGCGTCCGCCTACCTCGTTCGCGATACATTCCAGGGTAATCGCACGCGATGTAGAGGGCAATTGTTGTAGCTCGGCATACGTGTAAGAGCCACTTGTGCCAACCAGACCCACAATCTCCAACCGCCAGAGGTCCGTATTCACAGTTGGATCAATCGTGTTTTGCGTCACCACATAATGTTCGCTGTTCGGTGTAATAGGCGGTGTAAAACCATTGGGTGGCGCAGGGGAGAAACCATCGTAGCTAGCATATTCCTGTAGATAGCCCTGCACCAATCCCAATGTGCCCGCCCCTGTGCCGAGGGTAAGCGCGGCCACGCCCGCACGCGCAAGCCATTGTCGTCGCTGCACAACCACCACAGCCACACCATTGCGCGCCACTTTCGGCAGTAAGGCCCGATATGCCAGACATAAAACCAGGGCATAGATGGCAAAATCAGCCACTAAGCCAAGCGCACTCACCAATGTCGCCCAGCCAACCGTCAGGCCGAAGAGGTTCTGGCGTAACTCATCCCAGAACAACACGATACCGAGCGTCGCCATCGCCAGCGTGAAAGCAGAGGCAGTAAGCCACTCACGTCGTGCTGGTCGATAGCCACTAGTGGGTAATTTCACTAACGCTATCACCGCATATAGCCAGCCCAAGACTACACCCAGCGCGATCATACCGAGCAACGCGAGACTGAGTGGTCCTGTTTTAGAATGCGGGGCAAATCGCTCTAGCAAGCGAATAAAGGTGCCAACATCAATATGTTTCAGCACAAAGTCTCCGAATAATTCAACCGGAGTGGGAATGCCTAGACCCAGGCGAAGCACGCCCATCGTTACCACCGCCCCTAAACTAGCGGCCAGACCAGCAGCGGGAGCCAGCAGAATAGAGATCAAAATACTCCGTAACCGTGAATAAAGGACACGTGTCGATACCATTGCATGCTGAGCGAGATCTGTACTCGTCGTTTGCATTATTGCGCCTCTTAAGCCTATAGTTCAAAAACTAACACATTATCTTAGCAAGTATACGGTGCATTGATAGCACTTTTTCATATCACGTCACACACCACTTTCTTTTTCGAGAAATGTTGTGGATTTCTCAACATCAGTCATATTGCTTAGGCGCAAGTGTTTTGCTCCACCGTGTCGCCATCGCCTGAACCACACCAGAGCAGCCCATACCAGCCCTAGCAATGTCACACCATAGACAAGCACATAATAGATACGCCAATCACTACTTTGTGCGAAAAAGTATGCAATGAGCAAGATACAGGCAAAATACCAAACCATCAGGGACGCCAGAGCACGCCCCTGAATGCCGATGCCCGGCTGCCAGGGTGCGCCAACCAGGAAGACAATCCAGGGCAAAAGAGCTGTTGTGTACCAGGGAAAAACATGAGAAGAGATGGCAAAAATCATCCCCATGAGGATCAGATAACCAGCCTCCATGCTCATACGCGCACGCCAACGCAAGATAAGTACAGAGCATGTCACCGCAATAGCGATAAGCGCATCTACGATAAACTCATCCTTAAAGACGACTGACAGTGAAATACTCATCCAGTGACTGAGCCATAGGATTGTGAGCGGCACAATACCTTGATTTGTAGGGTGCTGGTCAACATAGGCAGTGAAGAAGCCGAGCGCGCTCCCATGGCCTAGCACCAGATAAGGCGCATAGAAGGCCAGCAGAGTCAAGAGACAGGTAGCAAACAAGGCATAATCGCGCCGCCGAATCACTACCACGAGCAGGAGAATAGGATAGAGCTTGGTCAGAGTTGCCATCGCAATCAAAAAACCTGTCACGATACGCGCCCCACGCCAGCTTGCAGCAGCACAGAGCAACGCCAGGATTGAAAAAGCGATAGTCAAAACATCAACATGACCTTGCAGAGCAAATTCTACTGTGACTAGAGGGCACCAAGCATAGATGATACAGCGGCGCGGGTCTAACCCTTTACGCCAGAGGAGATAAGCCAGCATCGCACATGAAGTCAGATCAAAAAGCATGAAAATGCCTTTGAGGAAAATGATATTCGGGCCAGCTAGCAGATAGCTAATGATATAGATGGCCTGTGCCCCCGGTGGGTAGAGCGTTGGCACATCCAGATAGCCCATATTGGGATAGAGTAGCGTATCACGCAAAGGTTGCAGCACACGACTCTCAGGGATTGTGGTATAAGGACTATAGCCATGCAACGTCACACGTGCATCCCAGAGATAACGCAATACATCATGCGAGAGAAAGGGGAAAACAGGCAGTAACATCACACGCAAAAACAGGGCACCAGCAAGGATAATGCCCAGTTCCAGCCAGAGCCAGCGTCCACGTGGTTGCGGCGTCACTAATACAAAGAGGCAGGCCGCCAGATAGGGCACGAAAGCCACCAGCCAGACCAACAAAAATGGCGTAACAACAGCAAGCGAGACAGGCACGGTTATGATGAGCAACACATTGAGTGCGCTAGCAACACAAAGCAAAATAGCCAGTATGACGAGACGACGAAATGGTTGAGTGAGCAACGAGAAGATGCGTTCAGAACGTGTACGAGAGACTTCTAGCAGTGACATATCGTGTTCTTTCTACAATTCATAGTCCGTATATTCCTGACAAGACGCTTTGCAGACGCATGTCAGTTAAGGATGTGAGATGTTCACAAGGCTATGTGTTACACGAAGAGCAACGTATCTTTTTTTCGTCGGCTATTCGTTGCAAATAGATACCTTCTCCTACGTGTTGATGGTAATACATCTTTCCACCTGATCTTTCAATTTGCCTACATTGCCTACAAGGAGCAGAAAAGCAGTGAGCAGCCTATCATCGTCACAAGACCGCCTGAAGAGCGTGTCTGCAACAGCCCAGGAGCGCGGGGCCACCATCGCGCCCATCATATTGAGCGAAAGAAGTGCAATCGGTTTTGCACTTGTACGTATTTTCGTCGGCTATCTCTGGTTTCAGCAACTTTTCTGGAAATTGCCACCCCATTTTCCCAATCTACATAACTATATCGTAGAAGAGGCGAAATATACGATCATTCCAGGCTATTCTTTTATTCTCAACCAGCTCTTCCTACCAAATTTTTCGCTGCTAGCCACCGCCACCTGGAGTGCTGAACTCGTGGTTGCCCTTTGCTTACTTTTTGGCGTGTTTACGCGCTTTGGGGCAATACTTGCTACGCTTCTGGCGTTGCAATTATATGTTGGGCTGGCCTATGCGCCTGGCGAGTGGTATTGGACCTACGGGATGCTCGTGCTACTTGGGATCACAGTGGCAACAATCCCGGCAGGCAGACGTCTCGGGGTCGATCAGTGGCTTGCTCCACGGCTACAAGCTGCCGCCAGCAAGGGCCGACTCTCCCGCATCTTGAGTTGGTTAGTTTAGGATGAGAGAAAGAGGTATATCGATGCACACATGGCGTACAGGACTACTCTCTGGCATCCTTGCCGGAGCGATTATCGCCGCGTTGAAAGTAGTCTCGACCAGCCAACCAGGTCGTGATTTGCACGGCGTGGCAAGCTGGTTCGCTCTCGATGGGAGAAATGGCAGCATAATTGGCTTATTGCTGCTCTTGCTCCTCGGCGGAATTTTTGGCTTTCTTTTCGGTATCATACAACAACAGAACACGGCAACCTTACCGCGTACCCTTGTGCTTGGTCTCAGCACCGGTTTCGTCTTCTGGCTCATTGTACCCGTTCTAATCGGAACTTTTGTCGGACATCAATCCGTCCTGACTGTCGGCACATTTCTTTCGTCGTTTGTTCTCTCACTGGTCTTTGGCACACTGATCGGCATCATCTATTTCCAAAATTCACTGCGCCATCAAGCATAATTACACTCTTCACTGTCGTGCCAGGAACGCACGCCCCTTGCCAAGAGCAGTGTTGATCGGCACATGCTCCTGGCAGAAGGGGCACGCATCTGCGGGGTACGTGTCCAGATTGAGCGTGATGACGCTGCTCACCGGAATACCACCCACGTCCTGTGCCTGCACACCACCACGATTGCAGAGCGCGCTCACGCCCACAACGTTACCACCGTGAGCGCGCACAAGCTCAACAACACGTCGCACGGAACCGCCTGTCGTCAACACATCTTCGACAACCAGAATATTTTTGCCGCCAATATAGTGCTCATAGCCACGATGAAAGGCAAACCGCTTCTGCGCTCCCTCATCATCCTTTTCAGCATAGACCGCCAGCGTCTCCCCATATGTGCGCCGCTGGTTCAGGGCATGCGCAACCCACTGCGATAGAACAATTCCACCCAGCACAGGTCCTACCACGACATCAATCTCATCCGCATGATAGGGACGCGCCATCAATGCACACAAACGGGCGATCCTGCCCGTATAGACATATAGCGCATCTTTATTCACGTAGACAGAGCTATGACGACCAGAGTTGTATACAAAATGACTGTTCGTGACAAGCGCACCACAACTTATAAAGAGCTGCATGATCTCAGCATCGTTCATCTCAGATAGTTCAGACATGTTTTGGCCTCTCAATCCAATGTCCGCGTGGCTCACCCACGACCTGACCGTTTTGGTAGACCAGCGCACCACGTAACAGCGTGGCAAGAGGTCTGCCCAGCAAATCCATTCCCTCGTAGGCCGACCAGCGGTTCTTAGTAAACAGGTCAGCCTTCTTAACACTCCAGAGCTGTTTCGTATTCACAACAACAATATCGGCATCCTTACCTACCTCTAGTCCACCTTTTTGCGTAAAACCAAAGATATGAGCGATGTTGCGCGACATCACCTGAGCAGCACGTAGCAGACCCTCTTCAAGCGTTTCTGCACCAAACTGTTTCACCCAGTTGGTGATAAAGATGGGCAACGCCTCTTGCAGGCCCGGCATACCTGACGCAACCTCCCACACGCTCTCACGCTGTTTTTCCGCAAGTGTGTGCGGCGTATGCTCTGAGATGACAGCATCAATCTTGCCAGCACGCACCAATTGCCACATCTGACGCTGTTCCGTCGGTGTACGCAACGCAGGAGCCACGTTAATCAAGTTGCCATAGCGTGCATAGTCATCGCTAGTAAAGGCCAGATGGTAGGTAGCAATCTCACCATAGACATCGACGCCAATGCTACGACCAAAGGCAACGGCAGCAAATTCGTCAGTCGTGGACAGATGTAACAGGTAGAGCTTGACGCCAAATTGCTTGGCAAGCGCAATCATCTCCAAGGCAGAAGTCAGCACGACCGAAGCGTTGCGTGCCTCGCCCCAAACAGCGGCATCGTGGCGTTGGCGTTCGTCACGATAGAGATGCGTAAAATAGTTAACCAGTTCTTGATTCTCGGCGTGCAGTAGGGCCATGATCTGACGTTCACCAAGAATAGTGAAGATGCGCGCCATATCAGCGAGATGGGGTATCGTCGTTGGTGTGGTAGCGTGGCCCGCCGTAAAGATTTTGACTGCGGCAATCCGTTGCGGATCGATCTTTGCCAGTTCGCCAATATCTTCCACAGCGGTTCCCATATTTATGGCAAAATCGGTATAAGCACGCCCCGTGTAACGCCCGATTTGCGCCTCAACCCGTTCAACAGTAGTGGTAGGCGGACGTACATTAGGCATATCAAAGATGGTGGTATAGCCACCGGCCAGTGCAGCCCGGCTCCCATGCGGAATATCCTCTTTCTGCTCAAGCCCTGGCTCGCGCAAATGCCCATGCACCTCGATCATGCCGGGCAATATGTAATTCTCACGCATATCCAGCACACCGGCCCCGGCCTGCGCAAAACCTTCCTCTATATGCTCAATCTTGCCATCGGCCAGCCAGAGCGTACCTTGTATAATACGCTCCGGCAACACGATAGAACCAATCAATGCTCGTGGTTCAGACACGATCTCCCCTCTCTTGTTCCTCTATGCCTTCACAGGTGCAGTCTCTCGTGTGACCAGTTTTCCTGCGCTATCCTTCTTAATACGGATATTTTTCTCCCAGGCCGTATCCATCTGTGGATAGTCAGAACGATAGTGCGCGCCACGACTTTCTGTGCGCACAAGGGCCGCAAGCGTGATAACTTGCGCAACTTGAAGCATGTCTTGCACCTCCAGGCAGCCTTGTAGCTCAGCAGAACTGCTTGCGGTGAGGTTGCGCGCTTCCTGTTGCAGTGCATCGAGCAGGGTCTGTGCTGTTTGAAGTTTGTCCGCGTCGCGAATAATGCCCACATAATTCCACATCGTATCCTTGACTTTGCTCAACACGCTAGCTGGTGCCACACCCGAAGAACGCTTCAAATAGGCCTCCACCTGGGCGACCTCAGCAGCAAGGATCGTGTCTTGAATGACAGGAGTCTCCTGTGTACGCGCATAATCACTGGAATGCACGCCCGCACGGCGGCCAAAGACCTGCCCTTCCGCCAGCGAATTGCCACCCAGCCGATTCGCTCCGTGAACGCTCGTCGTCACTTCACCGACGGCATAGAGACCGTCAACGTTCGTCTGACCCCATTCGTTGATCACATAGCCTCCCATCATGTGATGCATGGAGGGTGTGATCTCCATCATCTGCTTGCGAATATCGATACCCACTTCGCTATGGGCCGCAAACACGTCGGGAACCAGACGCTCCGCTTTGCCCTCTTCCCAATGGGTCGTGTCAAGATAGACCGCACTATGCTCCGTGCCGCGTCCCTCTTGAATCTCCTGAT
>DAICZM010000173.1 GCA_027311145.1 Ktedonobacterales bacterium | reverse complement strand
CCCGTCCGTGTGATGTGGTTGCCTGTCTGTTGCGCATCTGTTGCCCGTCCGTGTGATGTGGTTGCCCGTCTGTTGTCTATATCGTGTGAAGAAGATAAAAAGAGGTAGCCTACCCAACGGTAGCTACCCCTTTTCAATGGATGAATTATTTAGTGTCCAAGCAGGAAGGCCAGCAGGCCGAGGGCTGCCGGACTGGCGATGTTCATCACTAACTGGGCTGCAAACGTAATCACGATCAGAGCCGCAGTCATCAGCGCAATTGATACATTGAGCGTCATGGGCGTCGTCAGGTGGTCTTGTTTGACGGGTGCGTCAAAGAACATGGCCTTGACGATGCGTCCATAGTAGACCAGCGAGATGATGCTATTGAGCAGGGCGATAATCACCAGCCAGCCCTGGCCGAGACCCCAGGCAGCGGTGAAGATGAATATCTTGCTCCAGAAGCCCGCGACGGGCGGAATGCCTGCCAGCGAAAGCAAACAAAGTGCTGTTCCGATACTCAGCAGAGGTGCGCGTCTCCATAGACCGCGGAAGTCCTCGATGCGTTCACCACCCGTCAGATCGGCGAGGGCGATGATGCCGGAGAAGGCTCCCAGGTTGGTAATGACGTAGATCAGGATAAAGAACAGCACGGTTGCATTGCCATCGGGCTTATTGGTTGCCAGACTGCCAATAAAGCCAACCAGGATGTAGCCTGCTTGCGCGATGCTGGAATAGGCCATCAGGCGTTTGACGTTGGTTTGCACGGCGGCGACAAAGTTACCGAGCGTCATCGTCATAACGGCAACAATCGAGAGAATGATGACCAGCGAGGTCAGGTTGACTTGCCCGAGGCCGCCATCGATGAAGACGCGGATCAGAGCTGCAAAGCCTGCTGCCTTTGAGCCAACTGAGAAGAAGGCCGTGGCGGGCGTTGGTGCGCCTTCATAGATATCAGGAGCCCACATGTGGAAGGGGACTGCTGAGATCTTAAAGCCGAAACCTGCGATAATCAGCACACAGGCGATCAGTTCCAGGGCGTTGCCGCTCTGAATGCCTGTTTTGATGGCGTTCGCGATGCCCATCAGGTCGGTTGTGCCGGTGAGGCCATAGAGCAAGGCGAAGCCGTAGAGTAGGATTGCTGACGACATTGCGCCGAGCAAGACATATTTTACCGCGGCCTCTGCGGATTTTGCACTGCTGCGGATCAGGCCGGCCATGACATAGAGGGGAATGCTGGTCAGTTCGAGCGAGATGTAGATGGAGATCAGTTCGCTGGTGCTAGCCATGAACATCATGCCCGCAACGGAGAAGAGCATCAAGGTGTAAAACTCGCCATCGGCTTTAACATATTTGCCAACGTAGGTGTAAGAGGCCAGAATGATCACTGCGGCAATCATCAAAAAGAGGATGCCGAAGAAGATGGCATAGGGGTCTATCACTAGCATATTGAAGAAGGCGTGGTGAGCGACTGCGAAATTGAGCGTCAACGCCTGCGAGATCGAGAAAGCCAGCGGGACGATCAGACCGATGAGGGCCACGCTGGCCGTGAGGGCGCGGCGTTGCCCAAAGAGGTCTACCATCATCACGACAAGGGCCAGAATGACCACGCTCAGCTGTGGCGCGAGTAAGTAGAGATCGGAAATTTGAAATGCCATACGAAGTACTTCTCCCCCCTTTTAATGCACCAGCGCGACGGCAATATTCATGATATGCGTCAGGCTAGGCGTAATAACACTGATCAGGGGTGCAGGATAGACGCCAACAAACACGATCACTGCTGCTAGCGCGAAGAGTGGAACCAGCTCGCGTGCCGACGCATCGGGCAGCCAGTTCCATTTTGTGTTGAATGGGCCATAGAATACGCGCTTAATCATCCACAGCAGATAGGCCGCAGTCAAGATCATCGTGAAGACGGAAATGATCGTGATGGTCGAGAGGGTCTGGAAGCTGCCTGTGAAGGTCATGTATTCTGCGACGAAACCCGCCAGACCCGGTAGACCGAGCGAAGCCAGGGCCGCGAAAGTAAAGAGCGTTGCCAGCATCGGCATGCGTTTGGCGACGCCCCCGAAGACCGCGATTTCACGGGTATGAGCATGGTCATAGATTACGCCGACGCAGAAGAAGAGCAGACCCGTAATGATGCCGTGGCTGAACATCTGCACTGTTGCCCCAGTCAGCGCGGCCATGCGGAAGGGCAAATCGGTTGCCCCTGTCGCGCTAGCTGCTGCTGCCACACCGAGCAGGATAATGCCCATGTGGCTGACGCTGGAGTAGGCGATGAGCTTCTTCATATCCGTTTGTACCAGACAGATACCCGCACCGTAGAGGATGTTGATGACTGCTAGCACCGCCAGCACGCCAGAGAAGTCATGCACGCCCACAGGGAAGAGCGTGAAACAGATGCGGATGAGGCCATAAGCACCCATTTTCAGCAGCACACCCGCCAGGATGACACTGACCTCGGTTGGCGCATCGGTGTGCGCATCAGGCAACCAAGTATGGAACGGGAACATTGGAATTTTTACGGCAAAAGCGACGAAGATCAGCAGGAAGACCAATAGCTGCGCTCCTACTGTCAGGCCCCCGAAGATCGTGACGTTGCCACTGATCGGGTTTGCCGCGAAGTGCGCCATGCTCGCCGTTGCGCTACCGCTATAGAAGTAGAGCAGGATGATGCCTGCCAGCATGAAGACGCTACCAAAGAAGGTGTAGAGCAGGAACTTCCAGGCTGAGTAGATGCGTCCGGGCATACCGTGCTTGATGGCGGTATTGCCCCAAATGCCGATCAGCAGGAACATGGGAGCTAGTTCAACCTCCCAGAAGAGGAAGAACAGGAACAGATCAAGCGACATAAAGACGCCCATCACACCTGCTTCCAAGAGCAGGATGAGTGACAGATAGTCTTTGACGCGCTCTTTTTCCCAGCCACCAATAACGGCAAGCATGCTCAGCAGCGCGTTAAGGATGACCATCGGCAGGCTCAAGCCATCGACACCAACGAAGTAGTTGACGTTCAGTTTGATCTGCCCAATGCTGACATTAATCCAGGGTAGATTGATCGAGTCTTTCAAATCCGTCAGGCTACCAAAGCCCTGTCCGGCGGCAAGGATATGAAAGAAGGTATAGAGCGAGAGCACGAAGGTGGCGGCTGTAAAAATCAGCGCGACCCAGCGTGCAGGTTTTGCCGGAACTGCCAGTAGTGCCAATGCACCGATCACTGGCAGCAGGATAATCCAGGTAAGATCACTGGCGAAAAACATGATCTGTTATCCTCACTTCACGTATGTGACCAGTACAAAGACAACGGCTGCCAGAACGACAATGCCGCCGAAGAAGCCGATCATATAGGATTGTACGCGCCCTGTCTCCGTGTAGCGGATATCGCGACCCAGGAAGGTGACAAGACGAGCAGCACCATTGACGATGCCATCGACGACGTAGGTATCGAATGCCTGCTCGACATGCGAGAAGCCCAGCACGACATAGCGGATCAGCCAGTCGTAGAAGGTATCGATATAGTATCTGTTGTACAGGATGCGATGCAACACCCGTAAGATCGCGTTATTCTCTACGACCCTTTGGAGTTGAGCGGCCTCAACGCGGGTGTAGAGATAATAGGCCCATCCAAGACCGACAAACGAGGTCACAACGCCTATGTAGGTCAGTGGGTCTTGTAACAGGGCGGTAAAATCCAAATTTGGTGCATGTGGCTGAACGTAGCTAAAGAAGTTAAACCAGTAACCAGCAATGACAGCGGCAATCGCCAACAAGATTAGTGGAATGGTCATGCTCAGTGGCGACTCATGTGGATCGCCATCGCCACGATAGGTGCCACCCCAGAGACCGCCAAATTTGCCGTCTTTGCCACCAAAGGCCAGAATATAAGCGCGCAGCATGTAGAAGGCGGTCAGGCCAGCGGTGAGTAGTGTTACTGCATACAGGCCCCAATCGCCGCGTTGTGCAGTCAGGCCGATAATCGTATCTTTGCTATAAAAGCCTGAGAGGAACGGGAAGCCCGCAATGGCGAGTGTGCCAACCAGCCAGGTTGCTGCCGTAATTGGCATGCGTGTGGCCAAGCCGCCCATCTTGCGCATGTCTTGTACCTCTTTATGCGTGGCATGATGCAGGCCATGCAGGACGCTACCAGCACCCAGGAAGAGCAGAGCTTTGAAGAAGGCGTGTGTGAAGAGGTGGAACATGCCGGGACCTGCACCATATTGTGCACCTGCGACGCCCAGACCAACAAACATATAGCCGAGCTGGCTGATTGTCGAGAAGGCTAGCACGCGCTTGAAGTCTGATTGTACGAGGGCAATGGTTGCCGCAAAAATTGCGGTAAAACCGCCAACCCAGGCTACAACTGTGAAGGCTGCTGGGTCTGCTGCCAGAAAGAGCGGGAAGACACGGGCCACCATATAGACACCGGCGGCAACCATTGTGGCCGCGTGGATCAGCGCGCTAACGGGTGTTGGGCCTTCAATCGCTGATGGCAACCAGACATGCAGGGGAAACTGTGCCGATTTACCAATTGCACCGCAGAAGATACAGATCATTGCGATGGTCAGTAGCGTCTTGTCCATATGCGGGGCGAGAGCGAACAAGTGTTGAAAATCGAACGTCCCGTTGCTGGTGAAGAGAATCATAATGCCGATGATGAAACCAACGTCACCAACACGGTTTGTGATAAAGGCTTGCATGGACGCACTGGAAGGTGATGGACGTTGCTCTTCCGGTTTGGCTTTCTTATTAATCCAGAAACCAATCAACAGATATGAACTGAGGCCGACCAGTTCCCAGCCAACGAAGATCACCAGGAAATTTTGTGCAAATACAATCACGAGCATGGAAAACGTGAAAAGTGCGAGATACGAGTAAAAGCGCGCATAGCCCGCCGAGTCTTCCATATAGCCTTGTGAATAGACGTTGACCAACAGCGAAATGGTTGTCACAACCACCATCATCGCGATTGCGAGATTGTCAATGTGAAACGAGATGGTGTAGTTGTAGAGCGTCGAAGCTGGTGACTGCACAAACCAGTCATAGGAGAAAACGGTAAAGCCACTGGCAGGCATTGACGAGGGCACGAAGGCTGAGTAGAACAGCATGGCCCAGGAGTAGACGGCGGCCAGGACCATGATGGCGATGCCAACATATCCGCTGACCGTCGCCCCTGCCGAGAGGTGTGGCACTTTGGGATCATCATCGTCGTCTGCGCCGTGCCCACTTGCATCACTGTCATGTGTGTCATGGGTCTCAACGGCATGCTCCTCTCCATGTGTTGTCGCGCTTGCTACCTTTGGACGGCTTAACATATCCCAGACGCGGGTTCCAAAGATGATGACAACGAAGGAGAGAAGCGGTGTAAACAGAACAAGCCATGAATATGTATACAAATTCATTGTGTTCACCACTTCATCATATCAATTTCGCCAACGTCCACCGTGTCGCGCTTGCGATAGATAGCGATAATCATCGCTAGTGCTACAGCAGCCTCGGCTGCCGCAACGGTGATTATGAAGATAGCGAAGATTTGACCCGTCAGGTACATTGCATACGGCCTGACGGTGTTAAAGAAAGAAAAACCCACCAGGGTGATATTGACCGCATTGAGCATGATTTCGATGCCCATTAAAACGGCAACTGCGTTACGTTTTGCAATGGCGCCATAGAGGCCGATGCAGAAGAGTACCGCTCCTAAAATCAGGAAATGATAGAGTGTGAGTCCCATCCTACTTAATCCTCTCTGCCGATCACAATCGCTCCAATAATTGCGACTAACAGGACCAGAGATGCAATTTCAAACGGTAATACGTAGCTATATCCAGTAGGGCTATATAAAAGCTGACCGATACGTACCACGTTATTGATATTGGCGGGCAACTGGCTGGTCCCATTGCTCACATCGGCAATGGCATGCGGGCTAACTGTGACGGCGTAGATAATGCCTGCACCTACCAGCGCGCTAATCACAAAAGCGGCCAACCAGAGTTTATTCGTTGGGTTTGTGTCGGTCTGGCCGCCGATACGTGTTAACATCAAGGCAAACAAAACGAGGATTGTTACCGCACCTGCATAAATGAGTATCTGCACGATAGCGATAAATTCGGCGTTGAGCAGGACGTAGATACCTGCTGCCATCGCAAATACGAGTACCAGTGCAATCGCGCTATGTACAATATTACGAAGACCTACGACCATCAACGCCGCCCCTACAAGGATCACTGCGATGATCCAAAACAGGACGGTGGCTAAATCCATAAAAACATACCTCCGGGTTAGGTTGGATCGTAATTCAGTCTCAAAAAAAGAGGAGAGGATTACATCCTTGTCGGCTTCTTTAGTTCTATTGTATCATCTGTATCATGCGTGGCGCGGCTCAGGAAAACCGGGTAGTAATAAAGGAATACTGATACAGCTTCCACATGCGATTCTAGCAAAACTTGTGGTAGATGACAAGGGCAAACGAGATATTCGCTGCGTATATTCTGTATCAGCTTAAAAAGAGCTGTGTTATCTCCCGCATCGCGTTGCTTTTTGCTGCTGTCTCTATCTCTTCTTGATCTCTTTGCCACGCACGAGCGAGGCGAAGACGCCTATGGCCGCGATGCTTGCACATACAAGGAATGTGATTTGGAAACTATGGGCGAATGTTGCTTGTAGGGTGGTTTGCTGCCTAAAGCTGGGATGGGACATCGTCAGGATGGCTCCAGCGGCTGCACCGCCGAGGGCGGCAAAGATCGTACCGGCCAGGGCGACACTGATGCTTTGTCCCACTACCCGCCCTGTTGCTAGAAAGCCAGAGGCACTGCCTTGTTGCTCACGTGGGGCTGATCCCATCAAAGCACTATTATTGGGGGATTGGAAGAGAGCTTGCCCGATACCTGTGAAGGCCAGACGCCAGACAATATCCCAGACTGAGGTATGGGCGTTCAACTGGCTAATAAGAACCAGACCGATACAGGCAATTGCTAAGCCTGCCGCAGCCAGCCAGCGTGTGCCGATACGATCTGCCAGTGTGCCGCTGATAGGTGCGATGATGGCGATCGTCAAGGGAAGCGGCGTGAGCAGAAAGCCAGCTTCTTGTGTAGGCATGCCGCGCAATTGTTCCAGGTAGAATGGCATCATAAAACTAACTGCGAAGAGGGCCAGAAAACTAAGCACCAGGCTGAGATTGGCTGAAACGAAGACACGGTTGCGTAAGAGGTGCAGGTCAATAATTGGATTCGCGACGCGCAACTCCACAAATGGCAGGATCACGAGTGCGCTAATGCCCGCGACAATCGCCGCAAGCAGGAGCGGTGATGTCCAACCAATCTCCTGTCCAAAGGAGAGTGAGGCGGTCACGCATACCAGACCAAATGCCAGCAGCACAGCACCCCAGGGATCAAATTTGCCCGGGTTGCGGTGCAATTTCTCTGTCAGCACAACAATAGTGGCAATGATTCCAATAATGCCAATTGGTACATTGACATAGAAAATTAAACGCCAGGAGATCGCGGTCAAAAAGCCTCCCAGGGTTGGTCCTACACTGACACCGAGCGAGACAATCACCGCATTTAGACCGAGGGCGCGCCCGCGTTCGCTGGGTGGAAACGCACTGGTCAACATGGCGGGGCTGGCGGCAAACATGAGTGAACCGCCGATCCCTTGCAAGGCACGAAAAGCAATGAGCAGGCCGAGCGAGGGAGCTGCGCCACAGAGGGCTGAGCCACCTGTGAAGATAATCAGGCCGACAATCCAGACCGCCTTGCGCCCAACCATATCGGCCACGCGCCCCGCCGTCAGTAGCACACCTGCCGTGACTACGAGATAGGCGATAATAACCCACTCTACAGCACCGCTGAGTGGCACATGAAAATCGTTGGCGATAGTTGGCAAACTGATGTTGACGATAGAAGAATCAAGTGTTGCCATAAAGACACCTACGCCCACAATGCCTAACATGGCCCATTTATTGGCATGCTCCCGACCATCATTAGCCATCTTGGAGCTGACGCTCTCGCTGGCATTCTTCGTTGCTGGTGGCGGCGTATCCTCTGCTTCTGGCATGTGTTGGTCACTTGTTACCTTCTGCCCGTCGGGCGACTGCACCTGTGGATAATTTTTTGTCTCTCCTGGCTCGATTTCATGTTGCTGCATGGTGATTACCTGGTTTCTATGCTATGGTACTTTTATTCTCATCACTAGATGCCCGACCCCGGTGGGAATGGGCCTATAGAGTGTTAAGAATTTCCTGCGTATGTGTGTTTGTGTTCAACGGAGTGGGCTATGCCCCGCGAATAAAGAAGTAGAGTGTCAGAGCGATGCCAACGGCAATCACAAACCAACGAATCCATTGAGGGCTGATCTTGCGGGCATAATATGCCCCACCATAGCCTCCGATAATTGCCCCAATGACCATGATAATGCCTTGCACCCAGAAAATCTTGCCTGCGACGATAAAGGTAATCACGGCCACGCCGTTGATGCAACTGGCCAAGACGGTTTTTACCGCATTCATCTCGTGGATGTTTTCCATGCCCATCATTGCTAGCGTTGCCAGCATCAGGATGCCGATGCCACCACCAAAATAGCCGCCATAGATGGAGATGAGTAACTGCGCCACGGCGATGCCGATTAGCGAAGGAAGGGAGCGCTGCGTCTTGCTCTCGTTGGTGGCCCGTGCGCGCAAACGTGCGGTAATATACGGACTGAGCGCGAAAAGCAATGTGGCGAGCAACAAAAGATAGGGAATCAGGGTAATGAAGGTGTTTTGCGAGGTATTGAGCAGCAATGTCGCTCCCAGTATTCCACCAATTAGACTGCTTCCCACCAATAAGAAGAGCATTCCACGTGGCTGTGCGGCCAGCTCACGGCGATATGCTCCGACACTGGCAAGCGAGCCAGGCCAGAGCGCGACCGTATTCGTGGCATTGGCCTGAATTGCTGGTACACCTGTAAAAAGTAGGGCCGGAAAACCAAAAAAACTGCCGCCGCCCGCGACTGAGTTGAGCGTGCCGCCGATGATGGCGGCAATGAATAGAAGCAATAGTTGTGGAAAAGCCATGAACGGAACCCCTAAAGAT
>DAICZM010000172.1:6744-9095 GCA_027311145.1 Ktedonobacterales bacterium | reverse complement strand
GAATTAGATAAATTATTATCTAAAACCGTGATGATTGATACACTCAAGCGAGAGGTGTTGCATTTCAAAGCCATCGCGACAACATCAAGAAATACAAAAAAAAGCGCGCTCATCGCCTTACAAAATAAGTTAAAACTATTTTTTTTAGATTTTTTAGTCGTAGCTTCCCTTATTTTCATATATTTTTCATACAAAATCTATTCCCTCTTTGTCTTTATATTCATTTTCGTATAATTGTCTGAGAACCATTGTTTTTTCTTTCACCATCGATTATAATTGTCTATACACTCAATACTTACCCGAGTAGGAAGGATGGCATAGGCAAATGCCACGCCCATCAAAACACGTATCACCTGACACTTTAGGAGGGCGCATTAGAGCCGCACGAGAAGACTTGCACCTCTCCCTTGCCGATGTTGCGGGAAGCAATTATAGCACAAGTCTTATCTCGCAAATAGAGCGTAACCGGGTTGATCCCTCACAAGGCAGCCTACGTTATCTGGCAGAACGACTCCACCTGCCATTTGAAGACCTTGAGATTTGGGCGCAACAACACCGCAAGGATGAAGTTGAAGCACGCCAATATAAATCTTACGAGGATTTACGCACTGAAGCTGCTCAACTCTTCAAAAATAAGGATTTTCAGAGAGCGATCTATCTACTCCATGATATCAATTTCTCTCAACTTCCTCTCTTACAACGCTGGCGTTTAGCCGCGCTACGGGGACACTGTTACTTCGAGCAGAAAAAATTCCTAAACGCTTTGCAAGATTTTACCTATGCGGTATACGAACAGCCTCAGCAAGAGAGATTATCCGCAGATCAACAACAAGAATTCATACTTCTGCACCTCCATCTTGCCGCAACCAGCCGTGAACTGGGTTTAGAGAATGCTTTTGAAGCATATCAGGCAACCTTAAAAATGATGAACCACGACACACCTTTTGGGTATGTTGCAGAAGCCCATTGGGGAATGGCTGTTATTGCCTTCACGCAAGCCTACCACATGCGTGAGCCACTGGCTTCTTCTACCTACCGCGAGCAGATGCTGCGTACCGCCCTGGAGCATGCGGAAAATGCGCGTGTTCTATACCGCTTAATTCATGAAAGCCTACAAGCTGATCTTGTCCTTTGCCACATAGCTCAAATTGAAAGAGAGCTGGGACATCGCGATAAGGTGCGACGTTATATGCACGAATTGCTAGAGAGTGAGACAAATACACCACAACATTCCAATGTTGCCATGGTGGTTGATGCTCAAACACGAAGATCACAAGCCAGCATTCTCTCCGTTGCATCCTGCACATTAGCCACATTAGCCCTTGAGGATCGTGACTACGAAGAAGCCTCCCATTATGCTGAACTCGCCTTGGAAAATGGGGCAAAAGGTCATTTAACTCGTCAGGTTGATGCCTACATTATATTGGGACGTATTCTTGAAGCAATTCATGACCAAGATAATGCTGAGCAAGCGTTCAAACATGCCATACTGCTACTCGCAGACACGGATCGCATCGCTGCTCGCATTCAAGCGCACCTTCGCCTGGCACGCCATTTTACCCAAAAGGGAAATACCTCCGCAGGAAATGCTGAAATAGATGCTGCCCGTCGGCTCGCTGCATCGGCCACACCAATTAATGCGTGTTCTACAGCCGAAAATAAGCTCTAGTCTACCTAGCCAGTCGATAGTAGCAACTCTGACGTATACTTAGCCGTAACATAGATAGCATAAGCATCGATCGACAATAGAGCAAACGAGCAAGGTCACGGTGACCTCAGATGCAATGTATCGCTAGACTTGGAGGAAAGAGCATGGCAATCAACAAACCTGTCACCGGCCAGTATGAGTGTGTCCATCGTTCCGGTATTGGACTCGACTACTTTACCTCTCGCATTGACCGTCTTACACTCTACACCAATGGACGTTTCCTCCTCATCACCCAGGAGCGCAGCCGTGCGATCAACGCGGCGCAATCACTGATGAATGGTCAGCAGGTAACAGCCAGCACACCCGAAACGCGCCGTGAAGGAAACTACAGCACACAGGGCAACGTACTTACACTCCGTTTTGATGATGGAACACAACAACAGGGACAAAGCGCAGAGCATGGCGAAGGGGTGCAAATCGGGCAAAATTTTTTTAGCAAACTCTCTGATTCCACCATGCTCCCACCTGCCCAACGCATGAAAATGGATATGGAGGATATCGCAAAAGGCATTAAAATTGCCGGCGCGATCGGTGGCATTGCGATCAAAGCGGCCAAGAGTATTCATAGTACCATTCAATCGGTACAAGAGCCACAAGTGGACCAACAAGCGCAGAATGCGCCCGGCGGCTCGCCGACTTCCTC
>DAICZM010000172.1:0-6734 GCA_027311145.1 Ktedonobacterales bacterium | reverse complement strand
TAACCCCACAAGCCAGTGCCAGTGCTGGACAACAGCCCCCACAGGCACGACCGTACACTCAAACACCACCAGCACCTACACCAGGACAGGTTGAGACGCTCTTTTGCGACCAGTGTGGCGCACGTATACGAGTGGGCAAACGCTTCTGCAACCAATGTGGCGCACGTCTGCCTTAAAACATCCTGTGACTCATGAGTGGTTCTGTGAGTGATCTTTCATTAATAGATCATATGCCGCGATAATCTTCTGCATCTGCTGTGGGTCACCCCCACAATCGGGATGAAAGCGCTTGGCGAGCGCACGATAGCGTCGTTTGATCTGCTGAGGCGTTGCGTTTGGCGGTAACCCTAGCACGGCAAATGCCTGTTGACGCTCCAAAAGCGGACGCGCTGGATTGACCGTACTTAGCCAGAGTGTCCGCGCACTCAAACGCAAAACATCCCACAAAAGCGAGGCTAGTGACTTTGGCGGTGTATTCATAGCTTCATCCCAGCTTAGATAAACTATTTTCTTCCCATCTTAGATACTATACGCCATACACCACAAAAATGAAACGTATCCTGCTTTTGACTCGTGAAGTAGGCAGATTGCATTGCAGCCAGCCATGTTATACCATCTGGCTAAGATGCCTTATCATAGCTGAGGAGAACACCGTTCATGGCAACACAAAACGCACAATCGGTTATCCGCTTTTATACCAAAATAAATTATGATTGGGTTTTTAATTTCGCAGGTTTGCTAGCATATAACCTGCTCCTGTCCATTTTCCCGCTTGTGGTTGCGATCTTATCCATTACCGGTCTGGTCTTGGGTAGCACACTCAACGCAAGCATCATGACAAACATGCAACACGTACTTCCCTCTACAGTCTCGTCCAGCGTCATTACCAATGTTCTTCACCAACTCAATAAAAATGCTGGGATTCTCGGTTTACTTGCCGTGATACTCGCCATCTTTTTCGGCTCACGCCTGTTTATCGTCATCGAGACGTGCCTAGATGTCATGTATCATCTGCGCCCCCGAAACTTTTTACGTCAAAATATTATGGCCATCTTGATGCTGTTCTTGTTTATTATTCTTATTCCAATCATGATTTTTGCATCAAGCGGCCCTTCACTCGTACTTGGCCTCCTTCAGCAGACACCACTGCATAACGTGCCTGGTCTGGCTATCGCGGTCTCGCTCGGTGGCCCACTTGGCGGATTCATCGCCGCGTTCATACTCTTTGAGGCAATCTATATTGCGATACCTAACCAGCAGATTAGTTTCAAACATAGCTGGTTAGGCGCATTGATAGCAGCAATAGCTCTTGAGGTTTTTTTAGTCCTCTTCCCTTACTACATTCGCTACTCTTTAAGTGGCTACGTTGGACAAGTTGGCTTTGCGGTAATCCTGCTGGTTTTCTTTTACTACTTTGCCTTAATTCTCCTCTTAGGAGCTGAATTCAATGCGTTCTTCCTGGCTGGGATTCCTCCGCTACCTCACGACCTGGCCGCATTCACCATAGCATCAACATCGAGTAGTCCAACGAACCAAAGCAGCACTTAGCGATAGCGTGGGGGCGGCAACTGTAACCGCTCAACGACCTCTGCCGCAATACCCGGACGGGCGAAGCCCTCGCTCACCAATGCAGCCCCCCATGCAGACTCGAAACCTTCCTGCTCCTCTGACTCACGGGGAAAAACATAATATTGATAGTTTTCTCCAAGATGCTCAATCACAGCACTGCTGAGATGTTGTGCTTTTACTGGCATCATACTTGTTTTCAGCACAACATCTTCAAAATGATGCAAGGCCAACAAGCCTGCCATGTCCTGTGTCAACTCTTCCCAAAAAGCCTGCATGACAAGCACATGCTCTTCTTGCTCTGCTTCATCTTCAAAAAATCCTTGTTGTAGCGGTCGAACAATGCCATCCACAATCTGCCCATCTTGTACAATGATGATTTTCCTCGCAGTAGCATCCACATCCAAATACATAAAACGCAACTCTGTCCAGGCCGCATCCTGCAAACGCATGCGATAGAAGAGCGTCACAAGCGCAGATAATGTACTCGAAAAACCCATCTGCCGCCGATTCAATGTGCGATAGCGTGGCACTGTCGGGATGTCTCGCACCAGCGGCATCGTAGAGCTTTTCAGATTGATGCTCCGAATTGATGCAAATAGTGTATTTACCTCATCCTGTTGTATCTTACGCTCTTCACTCTGCGCAATAGCGAGAGCGGACGCAATGCCTTTCGTATCGTCTCTTGCTGGCTCAGCAGAAGGCACATAACACTGTGCAGATAACGTACATAGTAGCTCTGGATAGAGCCTACACACCTGCTCAACATAATGCAATGTTGCCTGTCCGTCAGAAAACTGTCGCATTTCTAACGGCAAGCCCTGCTCAAGCAGACAGGTGCGATACTGATTTTCACTAAAATCTATGCCGAGACTCCATCCCATGCTTGCATCACTCTCTCAACTATTGACCCGATGAACTATCTTTCCCATTATTCTAAAACGCCATTGGCCCGTTTGTCTATACCAAAGCCGGCATAATACCTGCATGCCCTATTATTCATGCAGTTCTCAAACCAACAACAAACACATCAGTACTATTTTTCCATTGACGAAAGCATATTCTCATGCTATACTGTTAAAAATTTGACAGTTGGTCACTCAACAGCATAGTAGGGACACGCATGGAACACAGCGAAGTGAGCAGTCTAGAAGAGGGCATCTACCATCTTATCTCACAATCCTTCATTCGTCTCGATACTGCCGACTGGGTATTAATGCGGCGTTTCGGCCTCACCCTTACGCAATCCTGGGCATTAGTACATCTTGGAGGAGGCGAAGGTCGTTCGCTAAGTGAGCTTGCTCACTTGCTTATTTGCGATAAAAGCAATGTCACGAGCATTGTTGATAAGTTGGAAGAAGATGGTCTGGCGATACGGAAACGCGGCAAGGCGGGAGATCGCCGCTATACACGTGTCGTCTTGACTGATGCGGGGCAACAGTTACGCAACGCCATCATGAACGCACGCGAACATATGATCCACGAACGATTGCAGACGCTCTCACTCCACGATCTCCAGCACATTCATATTTCGCTCCAAACGCTCGCCACTATCTTCTCACAACAATATCAACAAGAGGAAGAGACTGCTATCATCGAACGCGCTTTTGTACATGGGCAAGCCACACTACAACCTAATCTGGCAAACCCAACGTAAGCAGCTTCACATATTTGACATGTTCATCTCCAAACAAGTAAGATCAAAGAGGATGATAGAATTCAACATCTTTTTGTCTTTTTTATCGAATGGTTTCCTGAGAGGAGTCGAACATGGCCTTAACGACTTTCACCGACATAGTTGTGGTGATTACTGGCGGTGCAAGCGGCATTGGACTGGCAACGGCCCGCGCTCTCTACGCCCGCGGCGCACACGTTGTCTTGGCCGACATCAATAGCCAGGGACTGGAACAAGCAAAAGAGCTGATGCGCACACAGAATCCTACCTCAACAGCCCAGATCATCAGCATTGTGACCGATGTAACCCGCGAAGAACAGGTTCACGCACTCATGCAAGCAGCACTCAACGTACATGGACGCATCGATCTCGTCGTCACCAGCGCGGGCATTGGCACGGGCGGCCCTATTGACTTATTCACCGGTGACGAAATGCAAAGGATGCTAAATATCAATTTCATGGGAACGTATCACTGCGTCAGAGCTGCCCTCCCGGCCATGCGCCAACAGCACACAGGCCATTTTGTATTCCTCAGCTCCGTGGCAGGAAAACTCGGTGCGCCCCTGCTCAGTGGCTACTGTGCCAGCAAATGGGCCGTGCGTGGCTTCTCTATCGCACTACGCGCCGAATTGCACGGCACTGGCATCCACGTCACCACCGTTTACCCAGCCTGGGTCGATACGCCAATGATTCAACAAGAGGCACTAGCAGCACAACTGCTCAACATTGAGGCCAAACTGACTCCCGAGCAGGTTGCATCTGCCATTCTACAGGCCGTAGAAACAGATCAGCGTGACCTGACACTGGCTCCCAACCATGACATCTCGCTCGTACTCCAAATTATGAAAGATGACCCCGAAAAAGCTGAAATACTGATGGGCGAATCATTTAGGCAACGGCTTCAGCAAATCACACAATAAATCTTGTAGACATCAACACACCACGACCAACAAAAACCGTACCGAATCTCTCATGAGGAAGATTCGATACGGTCTACACCAAAAATATGCGGCACTAACGTGAAGCCACACTCGTCACAAAAAAAGCCAATACAATTAACCAGCTAATCACAAAAGCAATCAAAAGACGCAACATAAGGCCAGAAAGATATGGCTTACGACGTTCGGAAGTCGGTTTCGTCGCAGTAGCTACAGAGGCGATGATGCCTTCCGTTGACATATGTATTCTCCATCATCTACAACAGTAACTTCTCAGAAAAAATCCAGGAAGCCTGTTTTTATCATTCTCCACTACTTAGAACGAAAGAAACAGCATAAGCTAACAAAAACTACCGTGTAGCACGTTTCTTGCGGCATTCGTCACACTCACAACTGGCTCGTAGTTTCTCAAACGTATAAATGCCCGTCTTATGCCCATCTTCCCACACTGGCGTTAAACCATAGCGTCCGACTACTTCCAGATTCACTAGTGTAGTCTCTTCAACACTCAGGCTTTGTTTTTTCGACAACATACCGGGTAGACCACCCTCACCCGCACACCATGCACATGGGCAGGCCCAGCGCAAAGCCTCCCATCCATGGATACTTTCATGCTCATCACTCCATGAAAGAAGCAAACGACGATCTTCCTCATCTAACAAAAATGATGTTGGCACGGCTTCATCATATTGGCTCATAAATATTTGCCCTCCACAAACGCTTTTAACAATTTTTATCTCCGTTGCTTGTCCGTTTATTATACACCCAATTCACCGGAGCGCATCGTCTCTGCCGTAAGAGAGGCATTACGAAACCCATTTGTAGTATGCGGACCTACAATATCGTCTTATTTGAATGGGAAAACGTTACACATCTGTTCGTCCTTGCGTTTGTATTAAAAGATAGGCATAAGCAATTATAGTGAGAGGATCGCATGTTGATTGAAACGTTGCTCATCGCGGGGCTGATTAGCCTCTTATTAGCTTTTGTTATCGCTTTCATCCTCATCAGAATACAACAGCGGCATATGGAACGCTTTCAGGCACAGCAATACGCCTGGCAGCGCGCCCAAGAGATGCACCAACAACAATGGCAAGTACAGCAGGAGAAACGCGCAAACAATCAGGAAGACCATGTAGAAAATGCTCTAGATCAAGTACGCAATGAATGGCAGGAATGGCAGACACGCGACGCTGAACGTGTCGAACAACTTGCACACCAATATGAAACAGCCGCCATTCGCTCGTATATCGAGCATGAACTGGCCCGTCTACCCCGCGTAGAAGATATTCCGTTACTTACTGGTGAAGAACGTCTAGCATCATACGCACCCATGGATTGGCAACCACCGCAATTGCGAGGCGCAAATCTCGCTCGCCGTGATCTCTCCCATCGTTATCTGGTAGGAGCTAATTTGCGCAATGCCAACCTCGCTCACGCCAATCTGTTCATGGCAGACCTCTCAGGAGCCTGTCTTGCGGGCGCCAATCTCGTTGGAGCAGACCTTTCAGGAGCCAACCTCACGGGGGCGGATATGCATAATGCTACCCTCGTTGAGACCAATCTTCTTGTTACCGATCTAAATGATGCCGATTTTCGGGGGGCCAACCTGCTCGGCGCACACAACCTCACTAGAGCACAACTGAGCAGTGTCAGCTACGATGGCGCAACCCTGTTTGATCTGGAGATCGACGTAACCCTGCCGCGCTTGACCCGCCTTACCATTCGTGAAGAGCATCCGCCTATACCCACACCATCCGCACCGCAGACACCCTATGAAATACCAATCGCTGCACACTCTCTCAAACCAACGGTTACAGAGACGCCCGTGCCAAGCGCAGATGAACCGACGTTGCTGGCCCACGAGACACCCATTCCTGCCACAGATGAAACCGCTGTGGCGAACAACGAGACCCCCTCTTCTCTCA
This sequence comes from Ktedonobacterales bacterium, assembly GCA_027311145.1. Classification (GTDB taxonomy): domain Bacteria; phylum Chloroflexota; class Ktedonobacteria; order Ktedonobacterales; family Ktedonobacteraceae; genus DTNP01. The sequence continues at coordinate 627 of DAICZM010000172.1, read as the reverse complement.
GTGCGCTAGTATCGTCTCAGGAACTGTCTCCTGCCTCAGATAGAGATGCTCTCACAACTTCTTTGCTTGGACCAGAAGATGATAGCCTGCTCGATGCACAGGAAATACATCTTCTAGCAGATAACACAGAAAGTACACATACTGCATTACCTGATAAAGAGACTCCCAACCACAAACATAACGGCAGAAAACGAGCAAGGGTAAATTAACCAGTTCAGCCATACCCAGACCTGTGTACTGCGCTTGCTCTATGAAAAAAAGAGGTCCTAAGAGTGTCTCCAACTGCGTCAATGAATAATGGCGATGCAGACCTGTTTGCACAATTTCCTGGGGAAAAATGCCCCGACCTGTCGCACGAACAAGATGTGCATACACGTTTAACGAATCAAGCCAATACAATAGACCACGATTGGGAACACTTAGCATCAGTGTGCCACCCGGCTTGAGTACACGTTGCACCTCATGAATAACAGCATGCTGATCGACAACATGCTCTAATACATCAAGCAGCAAAACAGCATCAAAACTCGCATCAGTGAAAGGGAGTTGTTCAGCAGATGCCAAAATATACGTACCATGCGGATGTCTACGCCGTGCCCATGTGATATAGCGTACAGAGCTATCAAC
>DAICZM010000171.1:5002-9118 GCA_027311145.1 Ktedonobacterales bacterium | reverse complement strand
ATATAGATGAGCAGAACGACAAGTGCATGAATGTCTGTGAGTGGAGATGGCCCGGTGTGTTCTACGTACTGAGCCTGATTTTGCAGTAATGCGTTGATATTGTTGCGCATAAAATAATCTGGAATCGCTTGAATGACTTCACCTAAGGGGCTTTTCATTGTGTGACCAACTGACACAAGGATGTTACCGATGATTAGCTCTAATAATGCCCAGGTGAGTGCGCCGGCTACCCCACTTGCTGTTGCGCGCCCTAGTGAGGCCAGACAGAGAGCCAGCATGGCATAAGCGAAGAGACCAAGCATGGCAAGTAGGATAGAGAGTCCCACATGGAGGAACCAGAATGCGGTAAAAAGATAGATTGGTTGTGGAATGTTTGTCATCATATTGAGCAATGTGCCTACAAGTAATCCGGGTAGTAGGATCGCAAATGAGCCAACGATAATGCAGACTATAATGGCTCCGATCTTTGCCATGAGAAACTGTGTGCGTGTTGGCCCACGTGTGAGGATCAGGCGGATGGTTCCAACGCTATATTCGCCGCCAACGATAGTGCCCGCGAGAACGATAATGAGAATCAAACCAACAAGCTGGACAATTTGTGTGGCGACGCTCAGTTCATCGGGGAGACGAAGCGCATTTGATGTGTTACGTATAGTCTCTTCTTTGGTTTGTGCCGCCTGTGCCAGGTCGCTAGCCGTTGCGGCTTGTTGTAAACATGGCTGCTTTTGAGATTGTGTACATGGTGGCGGTAAAAATCTCTGCACAGAGTTATGCAAAACCAGTGCTGTACTTAGCCCAATCAAACCAAAGGTAACCAATGCCGCTGTGGTACAGAGCCAAAAGAGGATCTTTGACATAGTACGGCGGCGAATTTTATATAACTCAACAGCGATCTGGCGTAACAACACACTACTATAGTCCATGCGGCCCATAAAGACTGTCTTGGTACGAACAGGAGCAGGAACTTTGTGCCGTGATAGTATGTGAGAATTGGAACTCATGCATGCCCTCGCTTTCCGTTTCCTGGAAACTCTGCTGTTGGGGGGAGATGAACAGGTGCTTCCGCTAGAGCCTCCATGCCCGTATATGCGCCATGTGTGGAAGCAGGCGTCGTCAATTCCAGGAAGACCTCTTCCAAGCTGCCTTCACGTGGATGAAGTTCTGCTGCAAAAAGATGATGCTGTGCCAGCAGAGCGTTGATCTCAGCCGAATGTTGTATCGGCGCATCAACTAACAAAAGTGGGCGATTGCGTTTGTCTACGTCTGTTCTGATGGCTTGTATCCAGTTGGCATCTTGTTGGTGTGCTTGTTCTAACACACGAAGAGCTTCGTGGGTAGCTTCTTCCCCATCGAGACGCACCTCAATCTGCTGCGTTTGTTGCAGCAGCTCGCTGACATGTCCCTGCTTAACCAGATTGCCGTGTTGCAAGATTGCGACTCGATTACAGACCTGTTGCACTTCATGCAAAATATGGCTAGAGAGAAAAATGGTTTTACCCAGCGATGCCAGCCGCTGAATCAAGTGTCGAATCTCGATCACGCCAGCCGGGTCAAGTCCATTTGTTGGTTCATCGAGCAAAACCAGTTCGGGGTCAGTCAAGAGGGCCGCAGCAATACCCAGGCGTTGTTTCATCCCCAATGAGTATTTACGAAATGCCAGCTCTTCATAACTGCGCAATTCCACGATGTCTAATACTTCTTCTAAACGGCGGTCATTGATTGGTCCCATACGCATCCCAGATGCTGCTGCGATCACGCGCAAGTTATCAAGACCAGACAGGTAGGGGTAAAATACGGGCGTTTCCACGATGGCTCCCACCCGCTGCAAAATCTCTGGCAGTTGATAGGCGGTATCCATCCCAAATAGCACGGCCCGTCCTGCTGTCGGGCGAATCAGGCCCAAGAGCATACGAATGGTTGTTGTCTTGCCAGAGCCGTTCGGGCCAAGAAAACCAAATACATCTCCACGCATCACCTGAAGATGCAGGTCATTGACAGCAACCAGTTTCCCGAAAACCTTTGTCAATCGACTGGTATTAATCACAATGGTTGGATCTTCAGGGGGAGAGCTATTGTCTTTGTCGTCCAATGCGTTCTCCTTCTCTGTGCTTTACTTTATCTGTATTCTCTAATTTTCATGCTTTTCTTGTTGCTCTTCTTACCATATACGTGCCACTTAAAAAGAGGTTCTCTCTGTCTCTGTGTAGTATGCATACTTTCCTGCTTGGTGACAAGCCCCGCAGGATGAAGAATCTCCTTTTGACAGATATTGTAGGAAGAACTAATTTCTGGTACACTGTCAATAAACGCATCGTCAATGCCAGAAATGCGCTACTATTCTTAGAATACTCTGTAAAGGAACAAATGATGTACAACTCTGAATCGCATGCTGGCTCGGATGATACTCAGGGGTATGATGCCTCACCAGTGGAGTATGTGCCCTTTGGATCTCTATCGCCAGCATTGCCAGCTGCTGAAGCACTGTTACCTACCCTATCCCCACTGGAAAATGGAGAAGGCTCCTCTGACGCTGAAGTCACTGCTCCAGGATATTTTACGACACCTATAGAGCCGCCTGCCGCTCCTGCTCCACACAAACGCCGTCGCAATTTCTGGGTTGCCGCTGGTCTTCTCGCGGCCTTGTTGCTCGTTGGCCTGGCTAGCTTTGCGGTGGTGCTTTACCTTAATCGTTCAACGCCAGCTCGCACGCTTGATGCCTTCTGTTCAGCTCTTCAGCATGAAAACTACCAATTGGCCTATAATCAAATGTCGTCACAGTTGCAAGCCCAATTGCCTGAGCATGTTTTAGCGACCGCTCTGGCCCAAGACAAGGTGATTGTTTGTACCTATGGCACAACTAGCGAGGCGGGCAGTAGCACAACGACGAGTCTGCTGCTGAAACATCAATCCAATGGTATCAATAGTGACCGTGTCACGTTGGTAAAAGAGCAGGATAATAATTGGAAGATCGATAATCTGCAAAAGGCATAAACACGATTGCTGCATGCTGTGAGTAATTGCTCTGCCAAAACGTGCTATCTATCATAGCAGTATTTGCTCGTCCGTTCTATGCTGTAGAGAGTGATAAGCCACTGTTTGATCGGTGAGCATGCACTGGAGAAGGAGAACAACGATGGAAGCTGCATTGAGCGGGCCATTTGGCTATGTGCCACTCGGTCCGAATGATCTGACAATTGGACGCGCCCCAGATAACCAGCTTGTGATTAATGATGCCACTATCTCGTCGCATCATCTTGTGGTTCGCTTGTATGGAGAGGGCTATTTGCTGATGGATCTCAATAGCACGAGCGGAACCTATGTCAACGGCAACCGTGTGACGCAGCATATGTTGCGTGTAAATGATGTGATTCATCTTGGAAATACGGATATCAGATATGAAGAAGCAGGTGTTGCGCCAACGGTATATGTGGGTGGACAGGGGCCTGCACCTGTCTATGCGCCAACCGAAAAAGTATCCCCGCCAGCAGATGCCAGGGGCTATATGCCACCAGTGCCACCAGTGCCGCCAGTGCCGCCAGTGCCGCCAGGTGTACAGGATTATTACCAGCAAGGTGTTCCATCTTACAATCAGCCCTTTGTTGCCCCGGCTCCTCCTTATCCAGATTATCCTGCTGCTGCACCCGTTGCGATGCCACCGCAAAAGAAGAGCCGACGCACACTATGGGTCGTGTTGGGCATTGTTGGTATTGTGTTGTTGTTTGCTTGTGCGGGGTGTGGTATTCTGGCCTATATTGGTCGCTCGACCCCAACAAGAACGCTCACGACCTTTTGCACCGATGTGCAGAACGCGAATTATCAGGATGCCTACCAGCAATTATCAACCGGCTATCAAAACAATAAGAGCCAGTCGGCTTTTACAAGCGCACTCAGCCAATTGATCAATGCGGGTGGTGGGATCAGCAATTGTACGGTCGGCAATGTGACGGAGAGTGGTAGCACGGGCAGTGGAGTGATTATGATGCAACTCAAGTCGTTGCCGCAGCCAGTGGTGTTTAATACTGCTCTGGTCGATGAAGGTGGAACCTGGAAAATCGATCAGCTTACCGTGGTTCAGTAAAAAAGCTGACGATATTCGTATAGCCATAGTGCGGTGGA
>DAICZM010000171.1:0-4992 GCA_027311145.1 Ktedonobacterales bacterium | reverse complement strand
CCCCCACTTCACCGCATATTTTTCTCAGAGCTTACAGCAAAAGATTGTCATCAGCCTGAAGTGTGGTTCTCGTCTTGCTCAGCGGCCAGCGTGGTCTTGCACCGCTTCCCGTAGTCGTTGCACGTCATCCATCGGGTAGCTTTGCAGAATCAGACAATTATTCTCGCAAATTGTTCTATCACCTTGTGCGAAAGCGTGTCTATAATTACCACCAGATAGAGAGCATACCTCTCTGCTTTTGTAGGCATGGTGGAGAGATGCAGCCCATGGACGTCATAAGGCAAATAAAAAGAGGAGGTTAGCACATGCAGAAGCGCACACTGGGGAACAGTCACCTGGAAGTCTCGGCACTAGGGCTTGGTTGCATGAGAATGAGCCATGATGAAAGCCCGATTCCTGACAGGCAGGAGATGATCGCGCTGCTCCGCTCGGCAGTTGAACGCGGCATTACCTTTTTCGACACTGCCGAGGTCTACGGCCCGTTTACTAATGAAGAACTGGTCGGCGAAGCCCTTGCCCCTTTACGCGAGCAGGTGGTGATTGCCACCAAGTTCGGCCATGACATCGACCCGCAGACGGGGCAACATCAGGGCCAGAACAGCCGACCGGAGCATATCAAGCAGGTGGCTGAGGCCTCGCTCAAGCGACTCAGGGTCGAGGCCATCGATCTGTTCTATCAGCACCGTGTGGACCCGGACGTGCCCATTGAGGATGTGGCAGGAGCAGTGAAGGAACTGATTGAGGAAGGGAAGGTAAAACATTTTGGCCTTTCTGAAGCAGGAGCAGAAACCATCCGTCGCGCTCACGCGGTCCAGCCAGTCACGGCAGTGCAGAGCGAATACTCGCTGTGGTGGAGAATCGTTGAGGCGGAAGTGCTGCCTGCGTGCGAGGAACTCGGTATCGGCTTCGTCCCATACAGCCCACTGGGCAGAGGCTACCTCACGGGAAAGATCGATGAAAACACGACCTTCGCCAGTGTCGATATCCGCAGCCGCCTCCCTCGCTATACGCCGGAGGCGCGGAAAGCAAACCGGGCGGTAATTGATCTGCTTGCCAGGATTGGAGAGCAGAAAGGAGCAACACCAGCCCAGATCGCGCTCGCCTGGCTGCTTGCGCAGAAGCCGTGGATCGTTCCCATACCAGGCTCCCGCAAGCTTGAACGTCTGGATGAGAATATTGGCGCACTTGCCGTCGAACTTAAGCCCGACGATCTGCGGGAGATCAAAAATGCTATTTCAAAGATCACCGTACAAGGGGATCGATATCCCGAACAGCTGGAGCGCATGACTGGTATCTGAGCAAAAAAGGTACTAAGAACGGATGAGAGGGAAATCTTGTGGCCTCCCTCTCATTTAAAACGAAGAAAGGTTCAACTTACAACATTGGGATGTTTACGCCAAGCTCGCGGGCGCAGTCGATGGCCTCGTCATAGCCCGCGTCAACATGACGCATCACCCCTGTGCCGGGATCATTGGTCAGAACGCGCTTGAGGCGTTCTGCGGCCTGTGCTGTACCATCTGCAACGATTACTTGCCCCGCGTGTATCGAGTAGCCAATGCCCACGCCGCCGCCGTGATGCAGCGAAACCCATGTTGCACCTGATGCCGTATTCAACAGGGCATTGAGCAAGGGCCAATCGGCTATCGCGTCACTGCCATCCCGCATGGCTTCTGTTTCGCGATAGGGTGAGGCGACGGAACCACTATCCAAGTGGTCACGTCCGATGACGATAGGGGCTTTGACAATCCCTTTTGCTACCAGCTCATTAAAGGCCAGGCCAGCTTTGTCGCGCTCTCCATAGCCGAGCCAGCAGATACGAGCAGGCAGGCCCTGGAAGTGAATTTTCTGGCGTGCGAGGGTAATCCAGCGTTTGAGTGCTTCATCTTCAGGAAATAGTGCCAGAATGGCTTCATCCGTGCGATAGATATCCTCTGGATCGCCGGAAAGTGCAACCCAGCGGAAAGGTCCTTTACCACGACAGAAGAGTGGGCGAATGTAAGCAGGAACAAAACCGGGGAAGTCTAGAGCATGGGTTTCACCTGCTGCAAGGGCCTGTCCGCGCAGATTGTTGCCATAGTCGAAGACAATGGAACCCATTTTCTGTAAAGCCAGCATGGCTTGTACATGCTTGACCATTGACGCCGTTGAACGTCGCATATAGTCCTGCGGATTGTGCGTGCGCAGCTCTACAGCCTCTTCCTCTGCAAGTCCCTCTGGTACGTAGCCGTTCAAGGCATCGTGCGCCGATGTCTGGTCTGTCACCATGTCGGGGACGATGCCGCGCCGCACCAATTCGGAAAATACCTCAGCCGCGTTGCCAATTAGTCCAATGGAGAGTGGTTGCCCTACGTCACAAGCCTCGCGTACCTGATCGAGTGCCTCGTCAAGCGTACTGGCAATCTCGTCGCAGTAGCCGGTCTCGATGCGGCGTTGAATGCGGGCTGGGTCAACCTCAACGGCCAGACAGACGCCCTGATTCATTGTGATCGCGAGTGGTTGCGCCCCGCCCATGCCGCCGAGGCCAGCGGTGAGGACGAATTTACCTTTGAGTGTGCCACCAAAGTGCTTGCGTGCCGCCTCAGCAAAGGTTTCATAGGTTCCTTGCACAATGCCTTGCGAGCCAATATAAATCCACGAGCCGGCTGTCATCTGACCATACATGGTCAGACCTAAGGCTTCTAAGCGACGAAATTCGTCCCAGTTGGCCCAATGGGGTACAAGGTTAGAGTTTGCAATGAGGACACGCGGTGCATCGGCATGCGTGCGAAAAATACCAACAGGTTTGCCTGATTGCACCAACAGGGTTTCGTCCTGTTCTAAGTGTTGCAGCGAGCGCACAATGGCATCAAACGCGGCCCATGAGCGGGCCGCTCGCCCAGAACCGCCGTAGACTACAAGGTCAGCGGGGCGTTCAGCAACGTCGGGGTCAAGGTTATTCATCAACATGCGCATGGCTGCTTCTTGCTGCCAGCCTTTACAGGTAAGTGTGTTACCTCGTGGGGCGCGCACGATACGGGGTGTTCCCTGAGCGGATTGGCTATCGTTGGAAGACATGAAGCGATTCCTTTCCTTTGAGCTTGCGCAAAGAATGTTCTTATTGCCTAGAGTATAGCGCATTTTGCTATTGGCACGTATGTGATCGTTTGTTAGGGGCTGTGCAAGGCGAGACGTAAATGAGAGATCGGCTTGTTCCTCAACAAGTGCTTATGCTATAATCTACGAGAGCAATTCTCTCTTGTCTTGCGTATTTCTGCGCATAATCAAAAGCACTTATAACTATTTGACTCAAGCATGGGTCTCGTGCCTTGAGTAATCACAAACAAGGGACAGATCGTGTTACTAACTGTTTCCCCAGCATCTTGATCGCATACATGCGCTCTATACCGCCTGTGTGAAGCAGGGATGCCTGGAAAGGACCATAAGAAAATGATTGATCCCGATAGCGAATTAGATGCGCGCTACCAATCAAAAACAGTCACGCCGGATTGGTATCAAACGAATATTCCCTGTCAGGTAGGATGTCCGGCCCACACAGACGTTTCTACCTATATTGGTTTGATTTCACAAGCCCGTTTTGATGAAGCCTATCTGCTCAACCGTAATGCGAATGTCGTGCCGGGCGTATTAGGCCGAACCTGCGCACGTCCCTGTGAGCCTGTCTGCCGTCGTAACAAGATTGATGGCAAACCTATTGCGATTTGCTGGCTCAAGCGTGCTGCCGCCGATCATCGCGAATACCGTCATCATGCTGAACCTCCACCTATCACCAAAGCGAAAAAAGTCGCGATCATTGGTGCGGGTGCTGCTGGTCTGGGCTGCGCACGTGATCTACGTGAAATGGGCTACCCTGTGACCATCTACGAACAATATCCGACGGCGGGCGGTGTGATGGTCAATGGTATTCCTGTCTGGCGTCTACCCCGCGATGTCACACGTGAGGAGTGCGATGAGTACATGCAGGATATTGGCGTTGAGATCAAGTATAACGTGCGCGTTGGGCGTGATATTCAAATGACCGATCTGCTCAAGCAGTATGATGCGGTCTTTGTTGCCGCTGGTTGCTATATTCCGAACGCGCTGACTGGCCCCGACAACAAAGTCGTGCCTGGGGCAAACCTGCTTGGCGTGCAGGATGGCATTAAACTACTGGAAAAGACGAACTACGGTGAACCAGCCTTTATTGGCAAGCGTGTTGCCATTTTGGGTGCGGGCTTTACTGCGATGGACTGCTGCCGCACAGCGATTCGCTTTGGCGCGGAAAAAGTCTATGTCATGTATCGTCGCTCAAAAGAAGAGCAACCGTCCGACGAATATGAAGTTGATGAGGCTGTGCTAGAGCATGTCGAGTTCCAATATCTTGTCACCCAGAAAGAAGTTCTGACGAAGGATGGCGTCCATGCCAGCGGCGTGCGTTTCATTCGCAATAAACTGGGCGATCCTGATGCCAGCGGTCGTCGCCGCCCTGTGCCTCTGGAGGGAACCGATTTCGACATTGAGGTCGATACAGTTGTTCCAGCTTTCGGTCAGTATAGCGACACCTCCTGGATTCAGGCCAAAGAGCTGAAGCTGGAAGTAGACAGGTATGGCGTCCCGCTGGTTGATTTCGAGAACTGGATGACAAGCTATCCCGGCCTTTTCGCTGGTGGCGACTACACGCAGGGAGCGCGCAATCTGATCTCCTCGATTGGCGATGGGCGTGACGCCGCATCCGCCATTAACCGCTATCTAGGGGGCAACGATAAGCCAGCCGAGGCTGCGGAAGAGGTCGAGTTGCCTGACTACCGACGTGGCATGGTGGATGACTACGAGTCAATTCCACACCGCCTGATCCCCTCGTTGCCGCTCAAGGCTCGCTATAGCAATACCCGCGAGACAGAGACTGGCTATACGCCAGAACAGGCGGTAGAACAGGCCCGTCGCTGCCTTCAGTGCCAGCTGAATATTATGATTGATCCGTCAATTTGTATTCTCTGCTCCGGTTGCGTCGATATC
>DAICZM010000170.1 GCA_027311145.1 Ktedonobacterales bacterium | reverse complement strand
GCTATGGCCTCTGGCCTATCGCTCGGCTCGCAATCCTGGAATATTTTGCTCATGGGTAGCGACAACGATGGCAAATATACCTTTCCCGCCGTGTTGACACAGGTTATGATGATTGTGCATATCGACCCTGTAGCAAATTCGGTCTCGCTGGTCTCGATTCCACGTGACTCGTGGGTCTCGGTTCCACAGGTGGGTGGCATGCATAAAATCGATCAGGCATTTTTTCTTGGCGTGACGCAAAATAACACATTTGAGGACGGTGTGCGTCTGGCGCGTCTCACTATCGAGAAAGACTATGGCATTACGATAGATCGTTATGCATGGGTAGGACTGAGCGGTTTTGCGCAGGTGATCGATACGTTAGGTGGCGTTGATGTCGATGTCATTCACCCAGTTGTTGATGATTCATATCCTAATGATACGGGGGCGGGCGCAAACCACAACGACCCATACGGCTATAAACGTCTCTACATTGCCGCTGGTCCCCAGCATTTGAATGGAGCGCAAGCACTAGAGTACGTGCGCTCGCGTCATGCGGACCTGGTGGGTGATATCGGGCGCACGTTGCGTCAGCAGCAGGTCCTAGAGGCACTCAAATTGAAGCTCAATGTGGGGAGCGTGCTTGCTCAGTTGCCACAATTATTGCATGATCTTTCCGGTTCGGTCTACACCGATCTCAGCGAGCAAGAGATGATTGCTTTTGCCAACTTTGGACGCACGTTGCGTAGCTCCGATATTCAGCATCTCACCCTTGGTCCTGGTAGTGGGGCGCAAGACTATGGCGATTATGCTAGCGTGTATGATCCGACAGTAGGGGCAAATCAGGATGTGATTATTCCGAATTGTGCCAACATTCAACCCATTATCAATCAGACGTTTGGCCTGGGCAATCAGCAAAGCTGCAACGTGGGAGGATAACAAACTCAGGATTTTTTGAACCAGCTAAAATGCTCTCCTGTAACTTCTTTTGTTCATTATTTCTTCCAAACAACTATCTTATCATATCCCACCGTATGTTGTAGTAACCCTTTGCTATATGTTAAGATACTGTTAGATATAGAGAAGGAGTTATTTTGATCGAGCTGCACTATGGGGATGTGCGCTACCTGCAATTTCAGCACTATCATCCCTATCCAGAACTGATACACGGCATCTTCACGCGCCTGGGCGGGTATAGCAGTTCGCCTTATCAAAGTCTCAACACGCTGGGCAGCTTGAAAGGCGGCGATCATCTTCCGCATGTGATTGGTAATCGGCAACTTGTTTTGCGGGCACTCGCGTTGGAAGGAACGCCATGTATTACGCTGTGGAATGTTCACGGAGCAGATGTGGCCGTATTTGAGCGGCACGAACCCTGGCGTACCGATTGGGCCAGGCTTTCCTATTTCGAGCAGCATTGGACAGCGGAATATATTCGCAAGGGCGATGCCCTCATCACACGTGAGCGTGGCGTCGCTCTGGCCCTCTCCTTCGCAGATTGTACACCAATTACTTTTTATGATCCGGTGCAGCAGGCTATTGGTATCGCACACGGTGGATGGCGTGGCACAGCACGTGGCGTGGTTCTTGCCACACTTGATGCGATGCAGGAGCAATTTGGCTGTCTGGCGCAGGATGTACGTGTCGGCATCGGTCCAGCTATTGGTCCTTGTTGTTATGAGGTTTCGGAGCAGGTGCGGCAGCTATTCATCGGCTTGGCCCAGTTTGAGGAGATGCCCACCACCTCGCGCTATCGTGGTCTGGTCCGTGAGTCTGCTATTTTCACCACTGTACAGTTGCCTGACCGTCTGAGCCTGCGCCTTGATCTCTGGCAAACGACGCGCAACCAGTTGTTGTTTGCTGGTATCATGCCTGAGCATATCGAACAGGCAGCTCTCTGTACCAGTTGTCACAAAGATCGTTTTTTCTCCCATCGGGCAGAACAGGGAAAAACTGGACGCTTTCCTACGCTGCTAGCCCTGCGTCCATGAGTCTGCGCAATATCTATACAAACTTGATATAATACAGACAGCGTAGTCACGTTGGACAGTCTCCATCGTTATTGCCTGGCGTTGTTGATAGTGCTATGGAACGATGACGTGGTAGAGAACAATTTTGCAAACCGAGAGGCGGAACTGCTGCGCAACATTGCGCAGGTCCGTGCGCATATTGCTGAAGCGGCAGAACGTGTTGGTCGTTCCCCGCAAGAGATCACGCTGGTCGCCGTCTCAAAAACCAAACCCCTTGAACTCGTTGAAATTGCTTATCGATTGGGCATAACGGATTTTGGTGAGAATCGCGTGCAAGAGGCACTGCTCAAGATCGCTGCTTTTCATCCCCAGCATATGCGCTGGCACATGATAGGTCACGTGCAGAGTAATAAAGCCAGTAAGGTTGCTCCCGCCTTTGATAGTGTGCAGAGCGTTGATGAGTTGCATGTGGCCCAGGCCCTGGATCGTCACGCCACGCAACGTGCGACGCGCCTGTCCGTATTACTAGAAGTAAATATTGCGGGCGAGGCAAGCAAAACTGGGATGATGCCAGCAGAGGTCCTTGTCCTGGCACGCCAGGTTGTTGCCTTGCCACATCTTGAGGTGCAAGGCTTGATGACGGTTGCCCCACAGACGCAGAATCCTGAAGAGGTGCGCTGGGTGTTCCGCGCATTGCGTCTCTTGCGTGAGCGATTACGCGAGGAGCTACCAGATGTGGCGTGGCCGCATCTCTCAATGGGTATGACCGACGATTATCGTATTGCAATTGAAGAGGGTGCTACTATCGTTCGTGTCGGGCGGGCCATCTTTGGCGAACGAGAGCGCATGGTAAAAAATCTCTAAATGGGTCTAAAGGAATAAATGATGAAAGCTACTGATATCCTGATGGGTCGTCGTGTACGTCAGAATCATGCATTAGAGCATGCAACGTTTACCATTCTTGCAGAGTGGGAGCCAACATTTACCGGAAGTGCGCGTTCTTTCTCGGATGGTTTTGTGGTTTTTGCGAAGCTAGACCTGGGCTTGTTGCGACGGGCAACCGAAGAGGCATTACGTCGTTTGCAGGCGGGCGAAGCGCATCTGGCGATACACCCCAATTGTGGGACGAATCTCGCGGTCGGTATTTCGCTAGTCACGCTCGGAACGATGCTGGGCATGGCATCAAACAATACACGCACGCGTGTGGCTACCGCTGCCGCGTCCTCGTTTGCTGGTTGGGCGGCGGCACGTCCATTGGGCGAATATGTGCAGAAACATTTCACGACGCTTCCCGATCTTAACGGTGTGCGTGTGACCGAAATTTACCACCGCAAGATGTTCGGTATCCCTTTTATACAGGTGCATACGGTGCAGGAGTAGTAGTTTATGTTTTTGTTGCAACTCAATATTATTCACTCAATCGTGTACTATGGCATCGGGCTTGTCATTCTGGCAATGCTGATTCGTGCTATCGCATCCTGGTTTCGCCTGGACGAACGTATTGCTTTTATTCGCTTCATGGCACGTATCACAGACCCGTTTATTGTCCCGGTGCGTCGTATTGCTCGTATTCCATCAGTGATGGGCATGGACCTCTCATACTTTGTGGTATGGTTTTTGCTGATTACACTGCAACTCCTGTTATTGCAGGCCTTGCCCGCTTCCTGGTAATCGTGTATGATACGTATTGCGGTGCGTGTTATTCCGCGCAGTAGCAAGAACAGCTTGACATGGGAGCAGGGGGCCTTGAAGGCTCGTCTGACCGCTCCACCAGTTGATGGAGCGGCAAACGAAGCCTTGTTTGCGCTATTAGCGGAGCAACTTGCCATCCCGCGCCGTGCAATCACCCTTGTGCGCGGGGCGACTAGTCGCCAAAAATTGCTTGAGTTGGAAGGTATTACGCTTGCCGATGTGGAACGTTTGACAAAGGCGTGACCCACCGTTAGATGGTCAATTCTTCCTCGACGCGCTGCGAAAACTGCTCGTTATAGAGTTGCGCATAGAGTCCGTCTTGTGCCAGCAATTCTTCGTGTGTGCCACGCTCAACAATCTCTCCTTTATCGACAACCAGAATAATGTCGGCGGAGAGAATGGTCGAAAGGCGGTGCGCGATTGCCAGCGTCGTGCGCCCTTTCATCAGTGGTTCCAAGGCTGCTTGAATCAGGCGTTCTGAATGTGTATCGAGTGCGCTGGTGGCCTCATCTAGAATAAGGATGCGCGGGTTTTTGAGGACAACACGAGCGATGGCGATACGTTGTTTCTCACCGCCGGAGAGTTTATAGCCACGTTCACCAACGATAGTATCGTAGCCGTTGTCTAGTTCCATAATACGCTCGTGAATGGCCGCCGCCTTTGCTGCTTCGATGATCTCTGCTTCGTTTGCATCAGGCTTGGCGTAGAGCAGGTTGTCACGCACAGAGGCATGGAACAGGTAGGTTTCTTGCGTGACCACACCGATTAACTCACCTAATGAGGAGAGGGCGATCTCTTTGATGTTGTGTTCATCAATCGTGACGCTTCCGCTATCGGTGTCGTAAAGGCGTGGCACAAGGTAGGTAATCGTTGTCTTGCCTGCGCCGCTTGGACCCACCAATGCTGCGAGTTGACCCGCCTTGATCTCGAATGAGATATTATTAAGAGCGGCGCGTGGTATTGGCTCGCTGCTCTCCTGTGGCTCTTTTCCCTCTTCCGCAACACTTCTGAGGACGCTTGGCTCGTCGCGCTGATAGGTGAATGAGACATTGTTGAACCGGACTTCTCCGCTGATCTCTTCCGGCTTGAAACGGCGTGCATGGATGGCATCTTGAATATCAATCGGCAGGTCGAGATATTCAAAAATGCGATCAAACAGTGCCAATGCACCCTGAACTTCGACCTGAATGGTGAGTAGTTGCCCAATAGGGAAGAAGAGGCGACTTTGCAACGTGGTGAAAGCTACAATACCACCGAGCGTAATCGTCGCGTGTAGGCTATGAATAATCTGCCAACCAGCAATCAGATAGACGATAGCGGGCGTGATTGAGAAAAACGTACCGATGAACATGAAGAACCAGCGACCAATCATTTGCTGGCGCACTTCCAGATCGGTCAAATGCTGATTTTCGTGTTCGAACTTGTCACGCTCGAATTGCTGCCGTCCGAAGGTTTTCATCAGCAGAATACCACTGACCGAGAGCGTTTCCTGCATCATTGCAGTGAGTGACGCCATGCTCTGCTGAGTCTCTTTGGTGGTCATACGGCGCACATTGCCGATCTTATACGTGATCCACAGAAAGAGGGGTAGCAGGCCGAGTGAGACTAGCGTCAGCAGAGGACTGATATAGAGCATTGCGATGATCGTGCTGAGGGCAGTCGAGATATTGGCGACAATGCTGGTTGCCGTATTGGTCACAACGCCCTCGACTCCGCCTACGTCATTGGATAAGCGCGATTGAATTTCGCCAGTGCGTGTCGCGGTGAAGAAACGTAACGACATACTTTGCAAATGCGCGTAGAGGCGATTGCGAAAATCGCGCATTACATTCTGCCCTATCATATTGTTCAGATAGGTTTGCCAGACGCCAATCATACCCGATATAATTGGTGTGATAATCATAATGCCGACAAAGATCAGCAACAGTGTTGCGTTTTTACCACCGATAGCTTTATCGAAAATCTGTTGAATTAATAATGGGTTGACCAGTCCTAACAACGTCGTGAGCAGAATCGCGATCAGGACCATGATAATCTGCCCTTTATAGGGGCTAAATGCCTGCGCGACTCGCCCAACGGTGCGCGAGTCGGTTTTGCGTCCACGCCGTTTCTGCTCTTCAGCGTAGGAAGCCATGCCGCCGCCCATACCATGAAATGCCATAGAGAACAACTCCTCATATTTGTAATGTCTGTATGACTGCCGGGTTTACTTTCTTTCTACTTGCTTGAAACACAATACGATATATCGTTTATTCCAACGCTGCTAGAGGTCTGGAAAACGGGCTTGATAGAGTATAACCGATTGTCTGCAAGAATGGGCTGTTTAGATAAATGGTTCGTTACCTGTAGATTCTGACAGGCAGATGCGTTCGATCAGGCCGGCCAGCAATGCGCCACGCTGAACCAGGGACTCAATGCGCAGATATTCTTTATTGAGATCGTGCATGCCGCCGCCGATGGGGCCGAGACTATCCAGGGTAGGAAGGCCTACTTCCATTAATGTATTTGCATCGGAGACACCACCTTTGCTCTCCGCACTAATTTTCCAGCCGAGGGCTGTTCCCTCGATCTGAGCCATTTCCACCAGCCGTGTAACCTCTGCTGTGGCGCGATAGGGACGGCGACCATGGTGGCGCGTGAGTGTTGTATGGGTATCGGGGATGCTGCAACTGGTGGCAATGCGCTCTAACGCATCGGCTGCCAATGCTAAGCCCTGCGCGTTGTAGGCGCGCACAGAGATGTGGCAACGTGCCATGTCCGGCACGATATTCAGCTGTTCGCTGCTGCTGATGCGTGTGACGTTGCAGGTGATGCCCGGGGCGAGCATATTGAGATGATGAATAGCGAGTATCTTGTGTGCCAGTTCGACGACAGCGGAGCGGCCCTTATGCGGCTCTGCTCCAGAATGGGCAGGGATGCCGCGCACTTCGAGGATGTACTTGTCTGCTCCCTTACGTGCCTGCGTAAGAAATTCATATGCGCGTGACGCCTCCAGGACCAAGCCTAGATCCATGTCTGCCGCGATTTCACGCAAGAGGGGGGCACTGCCAGGCGACCCAACCTCTTCATCATTGTTGAAGACCACACAGAGTTCTCCATATTGCTCAAACTGGCTTTCGAGCAAGGTACGTAACGCGAATATGCCCATGATGATACCTGATTTCATATCGATCACCCCTGGTCCATAAGCGAGTTCTTGGCGTAGCGTAAATGGATTGCTCTGGGCTGCTCCTGCCAGATAGACTGTATCAACGTGACCAACTAGGATAATGCGCCGTGAGCCGCGTCCCTGACGGCGTGCGACGAGATTATTGCCGAAAGGCGGCGTATCATGCAGCGTGACGGAGAAATCAAGCTCACGCATCCACTCGGCAAGGTGGGTCATAATTTGATTGACCACTTCTTGTCGTCCTGTTCCTGAGTCAATGTCGACCAATATGGCCAGTCGTTCAAGCATTGTGGATTGATAGTGCTGGAGGAGCGGAAGGTAGCGTGGCGACCGGGCGGCTAGCGTTGATGGCATGCGTTATGTCCTCTGCTGAAAATTGCTAGATTGTTACGAAACTGCATTAGTACTATCTGGGTATTGTACCATTACTGCGCGTAATGAAAATACCGTTGCCGAGTGCTGCTCTGCTGTAGTTCAGCCCCAAACGTGTCGATGAAAATAGTGAGAATACGGATGCTGTGAAATCGTAATGGAGCTTGTGATGGTACAAACGGGTAAAGAGCATCGCACACCTGAGGCATCGTTAGTGGTTGCGGGTCTCGTCTCTGTGCGTGTAGCCGTGAGCGCACTCCATCAACCCTTACTGGCGTTTGCTTTGCTAGAGCAAGACCCACTGCCGGTGGTGCGTGCAATGCTTTTGAGCCTGCACGATGATGAGTTGCTTGCTGCAAAAAAACGCTATACGGCGGTACGGTCAGCCTGGAATGCTGTTTTTCTGCCGTTGCGCTTTGACCAGATATTTTTTGTGTGTGCGTGGCATGCTATCGTGGGCGCATCACAAGCGATGAAACAGCATGCGGGCTTGACGATTGCCGTTGCATCAGCAGGGCCATTGCAGCGGCGATGGTTGACCACACGCCCGGTCTGGCATGCAGGCGAACTGGTCGCATGGTGCGTAGAGATCGCCCTGCATGCCCAGGACCCGCGTGAACTACTCGTTGTGACGCTGACGGAGCAGAATATGCTCCGTCTTGTAAGCCGTGATAGCGAGAGCAATCTTTCAGATTAGCTGGTTTTGTCGCGTCCATGCCCCTTGCTCTCAAACGGAAAATGGCTTAGCACATGCAAATAGGCATGTGTCAAGGCGTTCTGTTTGAAAGGACGGGGGAGGGTGCGGATAACCTGCTGACGCTGATGCCAGAGTTGTAGCTCGCGATACTGCTGCTTGGTCTGGTGCAAGTGGTGGCGGTCGTGCAGTTCATCGAAAGCCCAGGTGAATAGGAGACATACACCCACGATGAGGCTCAGGAGACAAAAAAAGACGAAAAACTCTGCGCATGGGGTAAGCGATGGCCCTAGTGCATGCAGGAACACCGGCGTAGCCTGTAAAACGAATGCGGCGGCGGTTACAATGCTGCTTGCGAGCAATGTGGTAGGAAACAAATTTCGGATGCTCATAGAGAATCCTCCTAATAATCAGAGCGTATGATGAAGGCACGAAAGCCACATTTCTTGAGAACGTGCCGCCTGGAGTGTCAGGAGGCGATATCAATCTCCCGTAATCTGGCTAGAGCCAGTTCGTGAATCTTCTTATAAGCAATGCTTAATGAGGATGCGTGACGATTTTTCAGTACAGGATCGACGGGAGCAAGATGCTGATAAGCGCGGAAAGCGATACCAATATCTTGAAAAGCTCGCTCTAGCGCACCAGGCTCATCGCCAAAGTCGGTGTATTTCGCCAGATCTACCAGGACGGCATGTTGTTGCTTCGCGGACAGCTCTGCGATGATGCAGACCGCAATCTGGAGTGAAATGCTCAAGGAGACTTGCTCGATGATTGCTTCCGGTTGATTGGCTTCGTCATATAGCCAGGCTTCCAGCTCCTTGCTTTCTTCGTTTTGTTGTGGATGCAGAAGCCGCTCCTCCTTGCGGCGTAGATCTTTGCAGTAATTGCTTGCAATGGCTTTCCCGAAACGCTCTAAAGAGACAATTGGTTGTGCCTCCCCACGTCGCACCTGTTCAAGATACAGATAGAGGCGTACTATCGTGTATTGGACAATGTCCCTCACGATATCCTCTTCCTGCCCCTGCCAGCATGAAACGTCTTGATGAAGTACATAGCTCCTCACTGACCTGGTGAGTGCCGGGTAGAGTGCTGCCCACTGCTGGCTTTCAGCATTGCTCTGTTCTTTTTCCATTTTCTGTGTCTCCTTCCACAAGAAATGTGCAGCGATTTTAGGAAATCTGTTTTAAAAAGAGTTTTCCTATGAAAGTAGCATGTTTTGCAGTAAATAATAAGAAAATCTGTATTCATGTGTTGATTTTATAAGAAACATGTATTTTGTTAAGG
>DAICZM010000016.1:15367-23009 GCA_027311145.1 Ktedonobacterales bacterium | reverse complement strand
AGTCAATGATGTGTCCGCTCATTTCTACAACTTCGTGTACTGTAGCCATAGTCTAACCCCGCTTCTGCTCTATAGTAGTGAGTAGTAACAAAAATATGCAGGTTTTGCCCGACAAGAGCGTCTGGAAAAGTCGCCTGACGCTGATCTAGTGTAGTGCGTGTGGTGAAAGATTGTCAACCCGCTCTGAGTGGTGTCGCGCCTATTTGCCTCTCCCAACCGGGCAAATGGGCTGGAAGATGCAGGCGCGGCATTTAGTTACCTTCTGCTTTGTCAATGGTGGTGGTCGTTGTGCGGTGTATTGTTCGATATCACCGAGCAAACGCAGCACCTTCTTGCGCAAGGCGGGCGTATATTCGATCACAAATTCACGGTCTGCATAGCGCACAATACCATGTATAGGCGGTGTTTCAGCGTAATCTTCCAAGATCAGACAGTAGGTGGCGATTAGAATCTCATGGTTGGGAGCGGGTGCGCTGGCGTCTCGCACATTGAGTTTGAGGACAATGGGAACAAGGCGTCCGTCGTCTTGTTTCACAATGTAGTCAGGCTTGCCAATCAGCGGGTAGTCGCTTGAGGAGAGTGTCTCGCCCTGTCCGTCGGCATCTTCATAGACCAGTTCGCCCTCAGGCAAACCTAGTGCTTGTTGATGTTCAGTGATGAGCCGTTGGTGCTGAACATGACGCTCATTGAAGAGCATGATGAGTGCAATCAAGGCCAACAAAAAGATGCTCAGACCGATTGGGAAAAGAATCTCTTTCATCGTAACACCACCGAGACGAGCATGAATAAGAGGCCACACGCGCTTATCCCCAGCAGTATCAAAAGGAGGCGGCGCGAGAAGACTCTTGGTGTGGAAGCGGGAATGCGCTCTTCTTCCCTCTTTTCGAGTTCTCTATCGTCCTCGTTCTCGTCCTCGTCCTCGTTATACTCAGCAAGCTGATCTTCTGGCTCGAACGCATTGCGTCGTACTAAGAGTTGCTCGATCAGTTGGTATTCTGGGATGCTAGGGGCAAGCGTCTCATGCTCTTGTTCTAACTCAACGAGACGTGCGAACAGTTCTTCCGTGTCTTCTTGTACGGCAGACTCAAACTGCTCATGCCACCAGAGGAGCGGGCAGTACTCAAAGTCTGCAAGCTCCGTGGCAGTGAAGAGACGTTGTGATTGATGCTGTTGTTGACGGCGTTGCTGCATAATCCATTACATCATAGGTGATAATACAGAATTTAGTTGAGGGATGACGGAACTGCCAGCCCATTCAAACCGAGCGTCTCTGCGATGCTAGACATGGCCTGGATGACAAACGCAATATGATGATCTAAATCAACGCCAAGCTCGGCAGCTCCTTGCACTAAATCGTTGCGATTGACGCCGGCGGCGAACCCTTTGGCCTTCATTTTTTTGCGTACCGAGGCGACCTCCAGACCGATGATGCTCTTATTCGGACGCACTAGCGCGGTTGCTGTAATCATACCCGTGACCTCGTCGCAGGCATAGAGGCTTTTAGAGAGTAGGTTAGTGCGTGGGTGAGTGGCGATATTGAGATCATTGTGAGCCAGGATGGCATAAATGAGCGGTTCCTCATACCCTTCAGTGCGTAGCCAGTTGGCTGCCACCTGTGTATGTTCGTGCAGGTTGGGATATTCTTCATAATCGCAATCGTGGAGCAAACCCGTCATGGCCCATAATTCTTCGTCTTCACCATACTTGCGGGCATAGAAACGCATGGCCGCCTCGACGGAAAACATATGCTTTTGCAGGTTCTCGTTTTTGACGTGACTGGTCATCAACGTGTATGCATCAGAACGTGTTGGCATTCGCTGTCCTCTTTAATAAGTAATAGTTGTGGCACATACATGCCTGTTGCTTATTATAGCATGAGTGCAAACTGTTCACGTGAAAAAAGATGGCAAGTGGGTTGTATGCTGCTACGCTGAGGCTGTGCTATAAAAACAAAATGTCTACAAAATGCAGATTACATAGTGCTTTTACGGATAATATATGGTATACTCAGATAACGTTGTAACGTGCCTTGTTGCTCGGAGAAGTCAAATCATCTGTTGCAAGCAGCGCATTACACGAATATGTTGGGATGTTATATCCAAGAAGCGAGAGAAACATGTCTTTTACTGATCGAACTCTGGTTTGCCGCGATTGCAGTCAGGAATTTATCTTCACCGCTGGCGAACAAGAGTTTTACGCGAGTAAGAATCTCACCAATGATCCTACCCGCTGCCCAGCCTGCCGCGCTGCTCGCAAATCCCAGTCGGGCGGACATAGCGGCAATCGTGGTGGGGCGCGCGAAAGCCGTCAGATGTACACTGCTACCTGTTCTAGCTGCGGAAACGAGGCCGTTGTCCCATTCCAACCGCGTGGTGACAAGCCTGTTTATTGCAGTGATTGTTATCAGACGCAGAGTTCCGGGAGCGGCCGTTCCAGTGGCCGTAGATCGCGCTGGTAATTCATATGGCTGAGATCAAACTGAATCCGGGCGACTCTTTTGAATTAGCCCTCAAAAAATTTAATCGTAAGGTACAGCAGGATGGCATTCTCTCCGAGGCCCGCCGCCGTGCCTATTATGAAAGCCCGCAGGCGCGACGCAAGCGCAAGGCGGCAGCGCAGCGACGTAAACAGCGTCGTTCGCATCCACAGGGCTAAGTCCAGGCGAGCAACAAGCCAACAAAACCCATGCATTGCATAATGCATGGGTTTTGTTGGCTTGCTAACGTGACTTTGCATTGTCGGCTTTAGATGCGCTGTTTTGCCAGTACACCCAATCCCGGCTCTTCCGGCAAGATAAGTTTGCCCTCGACTACTTTCACGCCTTCGTAGGGGTCATCGTCAATCAGTAAATGACCATCTAGATCGGCATAATCGACCAGCGGGGTTAGGTGTGCAGCTGCGGTGATTGCTAGCGAACTCTCAATCATGCACCCCAGCATAATGCTCAGGTGGTGCGCCCGCGCCACATGGATCATCTTGAGGGCGTGGTGGATGCCCCCACATTTCATCAGTTTAATGTTAATGCCATCAGCACACTCCGCGACGGAGGGAATATCCTCTACGGTCACACAACTCTCGTCTGCGATAATGGGGAGTTGCACATTGTCGCGCACGAGCTTCAAGCCTTTGAGATCGTGGGCGGCAACAGGCTGTTCCACAAACTCAATGTTGTATGGTTCCAGGGCATTGATCGTTCGGATCGCCTCTTTGGGTGTCCAGGCAGCATTGGCATCGACGCGGATAATTGCGTTGGAAACATCACGGATTGCTTTCAATGTCTCTATATCGTGTCCTGTGCCTACTTTGATTTTAAGGATGGGATAATCGCGTGCCTGTTGCGCTTTTTTCGCCATTTGCGCGGGGCTATCGATGCCGATAGTGAACGAGGTACGTGGTGTTTTAAGCGCGTTCAGACCGAGCAGCTTGTAAACGGGTACCCCTAATATTTTGCCGATGAGGTCGTAGAGAGCCATATCGAAGGCTGCCTTGACGGATGGATTGAGCCGAATGATAGCGTCGAGGCGATTGAGCGTCTCTTCAAGGTCAAAAGGATCATCGCCAAGCTGATTGGTGAGGAGACTTATACATGCCAGCGCAGTCTCAGGGCTTTCGCCGTAATGTTCGGTTGGTGATGCCTCGCCCAGACCGATTAAGCCGGCATAGCGCTCGTGGCGAAGTTCGACCAATACATTTGGTGAGACTTCCTGCACGCCCCGCGAGATGCGAAACGGTGTTGTTAACTTCAGGTCTATTGGTTTCACCTGTACATGCATGCGAGGCTCCTTACGCGAAAAATTTTTGCAAGGCGTCCATTAACACGCCTGCGCCAAAACGCCAGACATCGGTCGCAGGCAGACCTGTTTCATCTTCCGCCTGTTTGATGGCGTCACGCGCTTCTTGTTCGCTCAATCCCTGTGTCACAAGGGCTAACCCAACAACCTTACTCTTGCTCGCAGGACGGAGCCAGCGCACGGCCTCTTCGTTAAAACCGATGAGCTGCTTGAGTGGCAGCAAGGGACAGTGTGGATAGCCATCAATCGTGGTTGTTCCGACTTTATGGCTGAAGATCATTGCGTCCGGCATAGAACCATGAATAAGGCCGAGCGTAACGGGCGAATAGCCGGGGTGGTTGAGCGCACCTTGGCCCTCGACAAAAACCCAATCGTAGTTGTCGGTGAAAGAGAGAACCATCTCTTCGACGAGGCCCGCGAGAAAATCGGAGATCAAACGATCAATCGGTAAGCCATTGTTGGCGATCATGATGCCCGTCTGGCCTGTTGCCACAAAAATACTGCGAAGAGCGCGGCGACGTGCCTCGACATCCAGTTCAAGCGCGACTGTCATTTTGCCGGTTGCGCAATCGGAGCCGACCATTAAGACCGTATGGCTGCCTGTGCGGTGGGGCGTGAAGTCTGCAATGCGTGTCTTAGCGGGTGGACGGCGCACATCCCAGATGCTCACGCCGCGTTGAGTGGCGGCACGCAGCAACTCCTCATCATCGGAGACAAAGGAGTGCAGGCCGCTAATAATGTTGAGACCGGCATCAATGGCGGCGAAGAGTTGCCAACGCCACTCGGGCGGCAGGACCCCGCCACGTGGGGCGATACCAATCATCAATGTATCGGGCTGACGGGAAAGTGCCTCGTAGATATCGCGCACGACGGGGATATCTTGTCCGATGGGACCAGAGAGAGCCTCCGCTACACTTATACCTGCATGTGCGCTATCGATGACCGCTACCACTGTGTCCTGGCTGTAGCGGATAACGCCCGTTGCCGTCTTGCCGGAGTGCCAGTTAAAGGCCCCTTCTGCCATAATTGCTATTCGTCGCATACGTTGTGTTGAATCCTCTCGTTTCTGATGCCCTGTGTGAGCATCGCTTACCTATTCTCTATTATAGCTATTATAGCAGTGCGGAATGGAGAGCAGTATATCCAAGGCGTGGCTAATGTTTGGTGGAAGTGTGGCCGCGATAAACTTGACAAATGATTCTGCATTTCATACGCTGAAAGCGTTGATGGTTGCTTTTTACACTACAAGCAATCTGTGTTTGCATAGCTTTTAGGGAGGTCATGCATTATGGCATACCACAGTGAAGTGGTCGGTAGTTTACTGCGCCCGATCTATCTGGCGGAGGCGCGTCGTCAACACGAGGCTGGTCAGCTGAGTGCGGCGGAGTTTAAAGTCATTGAAGACCGGGCGGTAGATGAGGCAATCGCGCTACAGGAGCATGCGGGCATTGATGTGATTACTGATGGTGAGTTGCGCCGCTATGCCTTCTATGGGCATCTCATCGATTCGCTCGATGGATTTGACAAGCTGGGAGGTTGGGCAATCCCTTTTGTCGATGAGAGCGGCGAGCAGTTGGTGCTGAAGCGTCCCGTTGTCGTAGAGAAATTGCGTTGGAAACATAGCATGTGTAGTGAGGAGTGGGTCTATTTACGTGCTAAAAGTCAGCGTCCCGGTAAGGTGACGATACTGAGCGCACAGCAGGCGGCGGCCTATTACGATCCGCAGAAATCGCTTGGGGCATATCCAACTCGCGATGCCTATCTGGCCGATATCGTTGACATTTCGCGTCGCGAGGTTGAAGAACTCATTCGTTTGGGTTGTACATACATTCAGATTGATGCCCCGCAGTATGCCGCTTTACTCGATCCCAAGATGCGCGAGGGTTATCTCCAGCGTGGGAGCAACCCCGATACATTGATTGATACTTGCATCGAGATGGATAACGCGATTATCGACGGACATCCTGGCATTACCTTTGCAATCCATGTCTGTCGTGGTAACAATCAGAGCAAATTTTATGCCAGAGGTGATTACGAGCCGATTGCGCGCATCTTTTCACAGACGCATTTTCAGCGTTTTCTCTTAGAGTACGACGATGAGCGTTCTGGCGGTTTCGAGCCATTGCGCTATGTGCCGGATGATCGTGTCGTTGTGTTGGGCCTCGTGACCACTAAAAAATCACGGCTAGAATCGGCTGAAGAATTGCGCCAGCGCATCACGGAAGCGGCACGCATTGTTCCATTGGAACGTTTAGCCCTCAGTCCACAATGTGGTTTTGCTTCCACGATGGAAGGCAACCATCTTTCACGCGAAGATCAGCAGCACAAACTCGAACTCGTCGCCAGTGTGGTGCGTGAGGTATGGGGGGCATAATCTGTTCTCTGTCGTCAGGGCCATGCAAACATCTTTGTGCAATGATTCGCTATCAGTACATGCACGAGAGAGACTGGATATTGGTCCTGACGAAGCAACGGCTTATTGTATATACTAGAATAACGAGCATGATACGAATGGAATACTGCCAATTGAGGGCTGAGGAAGGGAGCAAGCATGGATACTTATCTGCCACCTGACGCCGCCAGTGAAATTGAAGCTGATACGCTGACCGATCTTGAAATCGTGGCGATTGAGCAGTTAGCGGCTCAGGAACTCCCCTTGGAGGAGCGTTCACAGGCAATCGAGGTGATAGTGGCGGGCCATATTTGTCTAGATATTATTCCGCGGTTGAGAGGGGATGCGATTGCTTTTACGCCTGGCCGTTTGATTGAAGCCGGAAAAACGATTCTGGCAACGGGTGGGCCAATTTCAAATACGGGGCTGGCTTTGCATAAACTCGGTATAAATACGCGCTTGATGGGCAAAGTGGGCGATGATTTATTTGGACAGGCTATTTTTCAGTTAATTGAGGCACGCGGGCCGGAACTAATTGGAGGTATGATTGTTGCCGTGAGTGAGGCCAGTTCGTATTCGTTGATTCTAAGTTCTCCGCATGTAGATCGGGTTATTATCCATGCGCCTGGTTGCAATAACACGTTTGGGGCTGATGATGTACGCTATGATTTGTTAGAGCAGGCACGTCTCTTCCATTTTGGCTATCCACCGCTGATGGAGCGTATGTATCGCAATGATGGTGCAGAATTGGCCGAGATGTTGCGTCGTGCCAGAGCATGTGGTGTTACAACCTCACTCGATCTTTCTTTGCCCGACCCGGCAAGTGCTGCTGGGCGTGTCGACTGGTCGGCCATTCTCCGTGCGGCGTTGCCTCATGTCGATGTATTTTTGCCGAGTATTGAAGAACTGCTGTTCATGTTACAGCGTCCTCTGTTTGAGCAACTCGTGGCAGAGGCGGGAGCCGAGGACTTGATTGAGCATGTCGCTCCCCCCGTTGTGCAGAAATTGGGCAGGCAACTGCTGAAGATGGGTGTAAAGATTGTAGGCATCAAAATGGGGCAACGTGGCATGTATCTCTGTACAGGGAATGACGATGTCTTGATAGAGATGGGGCGTGCGCAGCCAGCAAATCCGGCAGTATGGGCATTACGAGAACTTTGGTCGCCCTGCTTCCAAACGCATGTGGCGGGCACGACCGGTTCTGGCGATGCTACGATTGCTGGTTTTCTGTTGGGTTTACTGCGTGGCATGTCACCTGAATCCTCGCTTGCAGCGGCTTGTGCGGTTGGGGCATGTAGTGTAGAGGCAGTTGATGCGGTCAGCGGCGTGCGTACCTGGCCTGATACCTATAAGCGTATTGCCCGAGGTTGGGGACATGCGTATAGCAAGTATGCGCAGATGATGAGGGATGCAGGCTGGTTTTGGGATACGTATGAGGAGATCTGGTATGGGCCAGATG
>DAICZM010000016.1:0-15357 GCA_027311145.1 Ktedonobacterales bacterium | reverse complement strand
GAGTTAATACCGCATGCAATTCAGTTTATATCACTGGCTTTTCGACGACCCTTACACAGCCGGCTCCAATGCAGGCTTGACCGGTCCTGAAGCTTTTCATTTTTTGTGGCCCTGGCTCATCTTCTGTTGCGTGGGCTTATTGATTACATTTTATTATTCGGTAGAGGGGCGCAAACGCTTTGTGAAAGACAAGGCACTGCTCAAATATATGCTAGACCGCTATCTGGGCTGGTTTGCGGTGATCTGCTTTATTGGTTTGCCGCTGATCTTCTCACGTGTATTTTTGGATGCATACTTCTTTGCGTGGCGTTTCTGGCGATATCTCTGGCTAGTGAGTTTGTTGGCATGGGCGATTACTTGGCTGGTCTATCTCGTGCGCAAGTTTCCAGCGGAGCGCGCCAATTATGCTGCGTGGCAGAAACGTGACCAGTATATTCCGAAGAGTAGCAGCAAAAAGAAGGTCAAAGCAGGCACACGCTAAATGGGTGAACGTGATGCAATGCAAGCTGTGACGGGCGTCGTATTGGCTGGGGGACAGAGTAGACGTATGGGCCGCGATAAAGCTCTGCTCGCGCTCCCCACTAACCCGCAAGAGACGTTTTTAGTGCATCTCATGAGTGTGCTACAGATACAATGTGAAGCACTTCTGCTGGTCGTGCGCGATGCAGAACAGGCAGTACTGTATGCTCCACGCGTCTCAGTGCCAATGGTGTGCGATGCTATTCCCAATATCGGCCCGTTGATGGGTATTTACAGCGGCTTGCGTGCTATTTCCTCAACGCATGCTCTGGTAACGGCGGTCGATATGCCGTGTGTGCAGCCGATGATGCTGGCTTTTCTGCTCTCACAACTCCGCACTGATGCGCTGATTGTGCCTGTTGTCGCCAATATTCCGCAAGTCTTATGCGCCATCTATCCACGTTCAGTTTTGCCCCTACTTGAACGGTGTCTCAGCGAAGGAAGGCGCGACCCGCGTGCGCTACTCGAAGTTGCTCCTGTGCGCTATCTCGCAGAAGAAGACCTGCGCACCATCGAGCCAGACCTGCGCTCCTTTTTGAATGTGAATACGCCTGGAGAATACGCCATGCTATTGTAGAAACGCGATAAATCGAGTTTCTACGAATAGGGCCAGGCAGAGGCAACGCAAGCATCAACGCGTGCGGTTGGAGGCTTGTTGCTCTACGGATTTTTACGGCGTATCGTTCACCGTCAGTTTAGCGCAATGCGTATTGGGCGCGGTTGAGCGCGCCCTGACGAGAGATCTGTGTCTTGTAGATTAGCGTAGGCCGACGCGAGCCAGCAATGCTACACATTCGATATGGTAGGTTTGCGGGAACATGTCAACGGGCTGTGCAGCAACCAGACGGTAACGTCCGCCGCTACAGAGGGTGGCGATATCGCGTGCGAGCGTACTGGGATCGCAGGAGACATAGCAGATGGCACGTGGTGCTAATGTTTGTAATGCCTGTAATGCTTTAGGATGACACCCGGTGCGCGGTGGGTCGACTAGAGCCAGATCGATGCGCTCACGGCGATAGTGTAATTGGCCAAGCACGCGCTCCAATGTTCCCTCAAGGGCCGTGATATTGTTCTGGTTGTTCAATATTGCGCTGGCGCGTGCATCCATGACTGCGCTCGGCTGTGACTCAACCGCGATGACACGGGCGGCGCGCGATGAGAGGAAGGCGGAAAAGAGACCCACGCCGCTATAGCCATCTAAGACGACATCGTTACGTTGTGGCTCTAGCATAACGAGTGCGCGTTCAACCAGCGTTGCGGCCTGGATCAGATTGACCTGGAAGAAAGAGTCGGCAGAGACGCGAAACTTGCGCCCCATGATGACATCAGTGAGAAATTCTTGGCCGACAACAACACGCCCATAGCGACCGCCGACACGTTCGATAATAACGCCAACGATGCCCGGAGCGATGGTCATGAGTTCTTGGGCGAGTTGTTGAGGCTCTTCGATGAGCGAGCCTGGGCGGGCATGGATGACGAGTAGCGTTGGCACGGCCTTGGCATTGGGAACTGCTGCCAGACTATTGCTGACCGCCCCCACTGCTCCGCGAATGGTAAAGCCCTGGATCATCTCACCGACATGCTCGCCGAAATAGTCGATGAGTTTGGCGCGCACACGTTGATAGACCTGGTCAAGGGCGGGATGAAGCAGGGCACAATCTTCTAAATCCTGCACATCGTGGCTTTCAGTGAGCTTGAAGCCGATCTCACCTGCCGGCCCAACAGAAAATAAAGCGATATTGCGATAATGCCAGGATGAGATATCGGGGGGCATACCAATCGTGGGATGAACCAGGGCATCGGGCTGTTTCCCGATGCGAACCAGTAATTGACGAACGATGTGTGCTTTCCACGTCAGTTGTGCCGGGTAGGCGATATGTTGCCATTGACACCCGCTATCAGTCAGCAAGGGGTAGGCAGAGGCAATACGCTCAGGGGCTGGTCGCAAAATCTCTAACAGTTCTGCTCGTGCATGCCCGCGCCGCTCTTCGACAATCTCCACCCGCACCCGCTCACCAGGAATCCCGCCTGGGACGAAAAGGACCCGTCCCTCGTAGCGGCCTACGGCGTCACCGCCGTAGGCAAGGTCTGTAAGTTCAACATCAATGCTCATGTTCACCTCGGTAAACACCAGAGACACGTAACATCACTGGTGTCCGTCCCATCTTTCCAGCGTTTTGTTTTCCAGTTCTTGTTAAGCCAACAAGAATAGCCTGT
Organism: Ktedonobacterales bacterium; assembly: GCA_027311145.1. GTDB lineage: Bacteria > Chloroflexota > Ktedonobacteria > Ktedonobacterales > Ktedonobacteraceae > DTNP01. The sequence continues at coordinate 12,621 of DAICZM010000016.1, read as the reverse complement.
ATGGCTTAAAGCATGAGGGGTTGCCTGGGTTGACTGTATAGCCGTGTCCCGAAACGACTCAGGAAGACAGCACCCAATCCTACCATACCCGCTCCCACGTTAATGAGCCAGCCAATATAGGGAAGAGACCCTACCAAGACCAGTATGGTAAGTCCTATAGCGACTTGTAGCAGGCGCGTATTATGCTGAGGAGCTATGCGTTGCACGATATAGTCTCCAATCAGCCAACCAAATGCGACAACCCCCAAGGCCCAAGCAGCGATCAGCACAAGTGCTACCAGAATAGCCAGTGGAATAGAAACAATGAGGGCAAATAAGATTGCCAGAACCACCGGTGCTAGAAACGTGCTGAGCAGGCCCAAGAAGAAGCTACGTCGCATCTTGCTGAGAATGGTTGTTCTCACGAGCATAACGTGTTCTGGTAGCAATACCGTAAGTAGGATACCTACACCCAGCCAGGTGAGAATAGACCAGAATCGGAACCCGAATCCACCTCCATCTTCAATGAGGAGTTGCCCGACACTTTGCGAACAACCGTAAACATTGCCATGAAACAGTATTGTTATGTCTTTTGCCAGTTGCCCATTACAGAGATGGATATCGCCGTTGAGTTGGGTTCCATCTTGTAAGGTAACATTGCTTCCATAGAGATAGATATTCCCGTTGATCTTCCCGGCAACAATGACATTGCCGCCAAAGGAGACAAGATTGCCGTTGACGGTGCCGCGAATTACCATCGTGCCACCAAACGAGGTCACGTTACTACAGATGACTTCATGGCTATCAACGACGATTGCGCCACCAAACGATGGTTGATGTAGCGTTCCGGTACAGTTATGTCCATCATTCGCTTCCGCGACTGACGAGCCGCTCTGTAACAATACAATCATACCACCATTTATCAGCAAGGCAACAAAAAACATCAGCCCAGGCCATAGAAGCCGGCACTGCCATCTTCGTCCAACTTTCAGCATACTGGAACTCCCTGTCACCGCGCTGTGATGTGACCATTGCCTCTGCTCTCATCATTACACTCCCGGCACTTCCTGTGGTGGACGCATTAAACGTAGCCAGAGAGCCATCATGATGACAACTACGAACGCAACGCCGGACAGTAGCCAATTATTGCGAGTGGCAAGGATGATACCCGCTTGCAATATTTGTGCAAGCACGAGCAGAAAGTCGATAACGTTGTTGAACACCGTGAGTGCTTCTACGACGAGATCAGTTTGAACGATGGTGATGGCGAGCAACAAGAGCGGGATACTCGCTAGTGTAAAGAAGCCAAGTGCGGCAATGGCCGTTCCCATTGGGCGCATACGCTCAACACGCGACTTCTGCTGCACGCGAATGTCTTCTAGCTGTCTACTAATGCGTTGCTGACGTTGGACCGCAACCATGATCTGCTCTGTCGAAACATTGGGGCGCGGACGCGCATGCTCATGCGTATGTGGCGTCGATGTCCGCAATAAGGCATCGATCTGTTTTTGGTGTTGCTCGATCACCCGACACGCCGAACAGTGCTGGACATGTTCTTGCAGGGCCGTGCGCTCCTCTTCAGGGGGGTCACCGCCACGTTGATGCGTGAGCCATTGTTTAGCGTCTCGACAGCGTATCAATCTCTTCCTCCTTCGTAGGGTCTTGCTGCATATAACGCGCCAGCAGTTCACGGGCGCGATGCAAACGAGCTTTGACCAAAGCAGGTGTCAGATTGAGCGCGCCGGCAATCTCTTCATAAGAGAAATCATGCCAGTAGCGCAAGACGATCACGGCACGGTATTTACTGGGCAAACGTTGCAAGTAGCGTTGAATTTCGTCCTGCTGCTCGCCCTGAAGCGCAGACTGCTCTGGGCCGGTGCCAACATCGACGATCCATTCTAGAAAGGGTACATCCTCCAAAGGCAAGGCCAGAAAACGGCGACGCCGCAACTGGTCAATTGACAGATGCGAGGCAATAGAAAGAAGCCAGGTACTAAATTTGTGCGTTGGCTTGTAGGTTGCCAGTTGCGTATAAGCACGCACAAACGCTTCCTGCGTAATATCCTCTGCCTCCGTTGTGTTATTGAGCATGCGGTAGGCAAGGTTTTGTACGGCATCTTTGTATCGCTCGACGAGTACCGCGAAGACATCATGGTCGCCCTGCATCACCAGCTCGACAAGCGCGGCATCGCTCATCGACTCCACAATACTTCCTGCCTTCGTTGTACTACTTGCGCGGCTTGCTGTAATATTCTGTACACCCGCGAGTGTTCCCGTCTGGCCTCGACCTGTTTTGCGCGCTGGTTTTGTCAGTGTTCCAATAATACCTAATGTATTTGATGCGTTCACTGTTGATTCTATCATGCGTCACCGCTCATCATTATTATTTTTTTTGCATAGCAAGAAAAAGAAGAAGCTCTCCTATAACGGTGTACGAGCGGTGTCTAAAAAAGTTGTAATCTTTGTTTGAAGTGTAACATGGCTTCAGCCATGTGGCAAGTGGCTAGGTACCTCTGCATTGCCTGCTCGATAGCTCGTGAGGATGAGCATTTTCCATGCACGTGCATAAAATACTCTTTCTTTCTGCGTTTCTGCATAAAACTAAATCGTTCTGTACGCTAAAACACGCCATGATCGCCATTCATTCCTCAAAAAGAGGGTAGCCAAAAGCTGACGGACCCAAAAAAAGAAGCTCTGGTATGATACAATATTTCTTATACGTATCGCTTGAGCAGGTACGTGCCGTCTCGTCACATCGTCTACCTATCACCGTGTTCTGCGCAGCAAAGCCGCCCGGCGATGCGTGGCGCGGACGACATAGCCAGACCAAAGGAGGTCAGCTTGGATTTCGCACTGACAGATGAACAGAAAATGGTACAGCAGACGGTTCGCCGTTTTGTTGAGCGCGAGTTGATGCCGCTTGAGAGCGAAGTCATGCAGAGCGAAGGCAAATATCCCACTGGCATTGAGCCTGGTCTCTACCATTCCTTACAGATGAAAGCGAAGGAGATGGGCTTTTGGGGTATCAACACACCTGAAGAGTATGGTGGGGCCAATCTGGGAGCCGTGATGACGGCCTTGATTGCAATGGAGTTAGGTCGCACGCTCGTTCCCTTCAGTTTTGGTGGCGGAGCGGATAACATTCTCTACTATGCCAACAGCGAGCAGAAAAAAGAGTATCTTCTTCCAACCATTGAGGGTACGCGCCATTCATGCTTTGCGCTCACTGAGCCTGGTGCAGGCTCTGACCCATCGGCTATTCGTGCCACGGCGGTCAAAGAGGGCAACCATTGGGTTTTAAATGGGCAAAAAGTGTTTATCACGAATGGTAATGAGGCCGATTTCGCCATGGTCTTTGCCGTCACCGACCGCGACAAGACGCCACAAGATGGCGGGGTGACCTGTTTCCTCGTTGATCGTGCGATGGGCTGGACCTCGCGTCCCGTGCCGACAATGGGCGGCTGGTCGCCAGCAGAACTCTTCTTTGACAACGTGCGTGTTCCCGACGATCATGTGCTGGGCGAGGTCGGCAAAGGCTTCTCGCTAGGCATGAAATGGATTGGGCAGGGACGGTGGGTGATTGCATCGCGCTGTGTGGGCACTGCTGAGCGTCTACTTGAAATGGCAATCAACCAATCAAGACAGCGCGTGACCTTTGGTGAACCGATTGCTAATCGTCAGGCCATTCAGTGGATGATTGCCGACTCAGCAGTCGAAATTCAGGCTACCAAATGGCTCTCGCTGCATGCGGCCTGGAAGGCTGACCAGGGCCAGGATAACCGTCATGAGTCTAGCATGGCAAAACTTTATGGTTCAAACATGGCGAATCGTGTGGTTGACCGCGTGATGCAGATTCATGGCGGCATGGGCTACACGCGCGAGATGCCAATTGAACGCTGGTATCGCGACCTGCGCGTGACGCGCATCTACGAGGGCACGGACGAGATTCAGCATTTCATTATTGCCCGCGCACTGCTCAAAGGGTACGCCAAAGTCGGAGCCTGGGACTAGGCTTTTTGCCTATTCTTGTCAATCGCTGACAAGAATAGGCAAAATTGTGACTATCTGACGGTCATAAAAAACACTCGTATATATATTCATCAATCAGTATGATAGTTCTGAAAATCTAGACAGGTCTAGACACTCAGCTTTATGCACCTATTGCTAGGCACACGGGATTGACTACACAATCCTCTACACCCTTGAAACTCTCAGGTGCTACTTTTCGGATGATGTTGTACGCCCCGTTCACATCGGCATTGATGAACTTGCCACGTCCTGAACGGAACAGGCCACGTTTGACCCGCCGACCCGCGTACACTTCATGCTTTTTGATGTCCTCATCGTCGAGAAAGCTGCATTTGCTGGTATAGCTTTCTTCGGTGAGAATGACTTGTATCCCGACCAGCTTTGCTTTATAGGTGAGCATGTCAATGAAGCGAGCATGAGGGACCTGAACAACGTTCTGATTGTTGCGCTTGCCTATGGTGATCTCTTGCTTCCAACCCTCATTCTTGCCGATCACCAGCGTCCCTATCCCTTCAGCTACGAGCAAATCAATGATGGCGCGTGATGCTGCATGCAGGTAGTGATTGATGCGTCGTGTGCGCTTCGTGGTGAAACGATCAAGATGGTGACTGTTGTATTGCTCTTTTGGCAAGCATGAGGCAAGTCGAGCGCGCTCTTTGTTGTAGTACTGGTTGATGCTCTTGACAGGTCGCCCATTAACAATACGTGGTACAAAACCACTCTTGTTTGCAGTTAGCGTTGCCAGATTATTCAACCCGATATCAATACCGGCGATGAGAGAAGCGTCCACATCGGCGGGTGCTTCTTTTGCCTCATAGACAATCTCGACCACGGAGAAGCCTGAACGCGGGACTATCCGTACTTGTGCAATGTCGGTCTGCTTGGTCTGTACCTCTATTGGCAGTCCAGATGGTTGTATCACGCCCCGTTTTAAGGCAGGTTTGCTGAGTGCTTGAATGGTATAGACAAGGAGGTTGCGCCCCTTCTCTTTGTCCTTGTACTTGGGCAATTTGGGGTGTCCGCGAAACTTTTCAGGATGCTCATTCCAGACAAGGCAGGCGGCAAAGTAGCTTTTCCAGTTCTGGTCAAGCACCTTCAACACCTGTTGAGCCACTTTTGCAGGTAAGGCTTTGTACGCCTCATGGCTCTTCATGCGGTGGTACAACGCTTCATAGGGCAGGTAGACCTGTTGAAAGATGTAGGTTTGCCGAGCTTCATAGTTGGCAGCATTGTACAGGTTCTTCGATGCAAACGCCGCCGCGTCAATCACGGCATAGCGTGCATCTGTTTTGCTGATACAATGCTGCTCTACGAGTTGCATGACTCTTCATCCTTTGCTTGGAGTTGCTTGACGATGGTTTCTGTTTTGCGTGTTGCTCTTCTTTGCCCGTAAAGCCTTGCACAAAAGCTATAAATGATGCTGGTTAAATCGGCGAACAGGTCTTCGGTTCCGTTCTCCGAGAGATTGACCACTTCTAACGAGCGTCCTTGCACTCTCAGTAAGGCATCAATGTACTTGACGCCGAAGCGACTAGCCCTATCCTTGTGCTCTACCACAATGATGGTAACGCTCGCATCCTCTAACAAAGAGAGAAACTTAGGGCGTGCATCATTGATGCCTGAACCGACCTCCTTCACGACCTTTGCCACCTGATAGCCTTTAGCGACACAGGAATTGACCAGCCGTTCCGCTTGCGTATCAAGGTTCGGCTTGTTCTCAGCAGACGAAACACGGGCGTACACCGCTACTTTTTGAGGGGAGGACTGTTCCTCCTCTTCAAACACGAGAAGAGTACCCGTGTCCATCTGCTTTCCGTGTATTTTGCCTGCCTTGTACCATCGCCAAGCAGTCTTGTAGGAAACACCCATTTTACGGGCGTAGTCGATTAATTTCATCGCTGGATTATCGCATACACGTGTATTGCTGTCAATAGGTGTCTATTCTTGCAATGAACGTTTATTATACCTGATAATCTTCTGCAAAGAGATGTGCCTGCTGTAAAACGCGCGATGCGTTCTGCATTGTTGTTAGGTCATAGAGTATGGGATTGCTATACTGTCCAAAAGGTACGTTAAATTTACCTTCGCGGTTGACTCTATACAGGCCATTAAAGCATGTCTTGTTCAGATAAATAAAACGTGCTGCCTGCTCGATAGGTGAGAGATTGCCAGAGGCTTGTTCTCTAACCATGTAGAAGTATGTTTTGCTATGCTGTTGTTGATGTGCGTCGAGCAAGCAGAGCAAAACAGTCAAATCATCACGTACCGCCCGATACGTATTGATAAGCTCGCTATTTGCATCATTGAGCAGCATGGTCTGATAGGCAAGAGCCAGTGCAACGGAGCCACCACCAACAAATGGTTCCAGATAGCGTTCAAAAGAAGTAGGAGCGCAGGCTAAAATATGCTCAAGCAGTTTGCGTTTCCCCCCAGCCCATTTTACAAATGGCGTTGCTTTGGGTACTATTGTGGACTGTGGTATCGGTTCAATCTCTATAAGTGTGTGCTGTATAAGCCCTTGTTGTATTGTCACGCTGCTTTTTCATCTCTTTCACTCTGCTGAAATAGCTGCTTAGGAAGCGATATCGAGCTGACTGAGTTTATGATAGCAGAAATAGACAGCTCTCACAAGCAGTGGGATGCTCAGGAGTTGGCTATCTTTTTTCTTTTTATCAGTATGGCCGCGACTCTATGAGCGTGAATAGAGTTTTTCCTGCTCTAGCAGATACCGTTTGCGTGCAATGCCCCAGCGATAGCCACCGATATCGCCGCTTTCTCGCACAACGCGATGACATGGTACAGCCAACGCAACGGGATTGCTGGCGCAGGCCAACGCAACTGCACGTGCCTTTTTCGTGCTGCCGAGCTGTGTGGCAATCTCGCTATATGAGCGCGTCTCGCCATAGGGAATCGCGCGCAGAACATCCCAAACCTGGCGTTGAAAAGCTGTTGAGCGTACATCGAGCGGCAATTCCAGATGTGGCTGCTGACCTGTGATATGGCGCAACAATGCGCTCACCCATTGTTCCATCTGGGTTGTTTCATCGCGTGTGATCGTGGCGGCAGGATATTCTTGCGTCAAGAATGCGCTCAGTGTGGCATCATCGTCGCCTGGATAGACGGCACATACACCTTTTTCGGTGGCTGCAACTAGTAAACGCCCAAGCGCACAATCGACGAGCGTGTAACGTATTGTCATACCTGTTCCTCCGCGTTGATAGGCTCCGGGCGTCATGCCCAGGCGTGTTGTCACATGCTCATATAAACGGCTACTGGAGCTATAGCCGACGTCATACAATGCTCTGGTCACGCTTGCTCCATCCTTGATCTGCACCTTCAATTGCTTTAAACGGCACGTGTGGATGTACTGTAATGGCGTGACTCCTACAATACGTTTGAACACGCGCTGCATATGATACGAGCTGAGATGAACCTGCTCGCTCAATTCGGTGAGTGTTAAGGTCTCCTCGCAGTGTGTTTCGATATAGCGGCACAGCTGCTGCACCAATGCTAGCTGTATGTCTTGGGTATCATGAGCTGCATGTGCTGTTTTCTGTGGATGGCAGCGACGGCAGGGGCGAAAACCGGCTTGCTCGGCGGCTTCTGGCCCATCGAAAAACTGCACATACTCGCGTTTAGGTTTGCGCGAGGGACAGGAGGGATTGCAATAAATACCCGTCGAGCGTACCGCGTAGACAAAGAGACCATCTGCCTGTATATCTCTGGTCAATACTGCCTGCCAGTGACTTTGCGCGAAATCATTCAAAGCCATCGTTGCTCCCCCTTGTTTATCTATGTCTATTAGCATAAGTGTTGTGATACTATAATAAGATACAGCCGCGCAAGAGTCTATCCGATTCTTGCGCGGCAAATGTGTACCCCTTGCGGGTGTTCTGCTTCTGAGGAGGAAAGATGTCCATATCTAATCCTGATCATTTGAAATCCGAGATTGATGAGCTTGTGCCAGGGTTGATCGCGATGCGCCGTGACCTGCATGAGCACCCTGAGCTGGCTTTTGAAGAGTATCGTACCGCAGGCATCGTTGCTGACCGCTTGCGCGCTTTGGGCATGGAGGTGCAGACAGGCGTTGCCAAGACGGGTGTCATCGGCTTGTTGCACGGCGATGCGGGCAAAGAAGGTGCGAAGACTATTGCCATTCGTGCTGATATGGATGCATTGCCTATTCACGAGTTGAACATGCTTGACTATCGCTCGCAAGAAGATGGCAAGATGCATGCTTGTGGACATGATGGACACACCTCTATTTTACTGACGGTTGCTGATATCCTAAGTAAACGTCGCGCCGAATTGCCCGGCAACGTGAAGTTTATTTTCCAGCCTGCCGAAGAGAAGATTGGTGGAGCAGAGCCGATGGTTAAAGAGGGTGCGATGCAGGGCGTCGATGGCGTGATTGGCTTGCACTTGATTAGTAACTATCAGCTAGGACGGGTGGGTGTGCGTGCTGGAACGGTTTTTGCCAGCGCGGACCGTTTTATTCTGCATGTGCATGGCAAAGGCGGACATGCAGCTTCACCCCATGAGGCTGTTGATCCTATTGTGATTGCGGCGTATATTACGACCGCGCTGCAAACGCTTATCACACGCGAGACCTCGCCGTTTGCTCCCGCGATCATCACGATTGGCCGCATTGTCGCGGGCACTGCTTTTAATATTATCCCCGAAAAAGCAGAGATGCAGGGCACGATGCGCGCATTTACCTCTGAGCATCGCGATAAACTGATGCGTCGTATCCGCGAACTGGCGATGGGTGTTGCGACAGCCATGGGTGGTTCGTGCGAGATGGAGACTTTCGATAGTTGCCCGCCCTGTACGAATGATGCAACGATGACTAGCTTAGTGCATAAAGCTGCTGCCGCCACTGTTGGCGAAGACCATGTTGATAACGGCGAGGAGGTCATGACGACAGGCAGCGACGATATGGCCTTTTTTCTTAATAGTGTGCCTGGTTGCTATTTCATTGTTGGTGCGCACAACGAGCAAAACGGCGCGGCGTTCCCGCACCATCATCCGCGTTTCAACATTGGCGAAGAGGCTCTACCGATTGCGGTCGAGGTGTTGACGCGTGCTGCGCAGGATTTTCTCGCACAGTAATGCTCGAATATAAAATAGCATGGTAATCGTGTGCTGCGGTAGAAGCGTGCTGCTTTGCACGAAATGGCGCGATACATCGCTCCATACGAGAATAAAGAGTACTTTAACATTCGCCAAAATTGATAGGCACAAGAACCAATACATCGGTTCTCGTGCCTATCAAGAGTCTCTGGTATCTCGCGTAACTACAATTTAAGCGTGCCGGGCCATGAAGCTGAGTTCAGGTTCCAGTTCACGAGGGCGGCGTGTCAGGCGGCCATTGTTTTTGTGGCGTGTCTGACGAAGCATGCGTGCGGGCAAAAATGCCTGCATGGCCTGCATGGCGTTGAGATACACCTGTTGCTGCTCGTGAATAATACGGTTGGAGCCTAATGATTTCCATTCGTTGGGTGTGAAGTAGGTGGATACATCGGCCTCTGTTCCACTGCGTTCATACCGTTGAATGAGGTGCAGGTTATCGGATTGTGTCAACCAGATGGCCAGATCGATCAGTTCAGGATTCTCAGTCAATTTTGCAGTTCCATAGGTATAGCTCATGAGACGGAAGAGAGCGTCTTGTGCGCGATTGCCGAGGAGAAAATCCATACTGCCACTGCCAGCCCACGTTGTCGGAAGGGTTGGTAGCGGAAGATGATGGACCTGAGTGCGATGGCGGTCAAGCAGCATCGATGGTGTGTATGTCTGCACGCCGCGCTTTGCCAGTTCGTCGGGCAGCGCGTGCATGAAATCGAAAATGCCAGTGTCTGCACGATGGTGTTCGCCAAAGGTCTCGAAGTCCCAACCCAGGAAGAGAAAATCGCCGTGCGTGTTGGCGACCCAATCAGCATAGGTGTTGGCGAACAATGGATAACTCGCCCAATCTTGTTGGGAGAAGCGATAACGAATATCATTGCTTAATTCGACGTGGCGTGTCAGTAAGTACGGCCCGCTTTCACGCTCCGTCTCGACCATTAGCTTTGGTGTGCTGCGCCGTGTGCGTGACGTCTTTTTTTCTGCAAAGATGCGCGGAAGTGGTAGCTCATCGCTGTAGCGATAGAGATGTGTACTTTCACGCCAGTCAAGTGTCGAGGAGCGTCCATCCATGACTGCGCCGCGAAAGCCAGCCGTGTCCAGAGCATCATAGAGCCAGGATGACATGCCCATCTCAGTGGTATCAGTTACAACAGGCCGTTTGCCAAAGATACGCTCCAATTCGTCGCCCATCCACTTCATACGCAGGACAAAGGTTGGTAGATCGAGCATGAACAGAAAACTGTGGTATGGCTCAACGCCGATCAGTTCAACACGTTCTTCTGCCACCAGCGCGCGAAACAGGTCGAGCAAGGCTGGGTCCCAGACAAGAGCCTGGCGTACAAAGGAGAGCGAAAACCCAATAGAGAGATGAAGCCCCTGATGACGTACCAGGTCAAGAAACATCTGTGCTGCCGGATAATAACTGTCTTGTGCTACTTTGCGAAAGTAGTGTTCGTTCATCCGCTCATCAAAGAGGCAATGCGCAATATCTTCGACGGTTGCGCCACGTGGAATGGGTTGTGCGGGCAGCTTCAAGCGGCGCGGTTGATGGACAACCGTGTAGATGGCTAGTTCTGCAACCATGCCAGGCATCCTCTCATAGCGTACTGTGCGATTCTTCGCGTAATAATTCACTCCCTACAGTTTCTCGCTCAGGTAGAGGAAACGCAATGCCCTGTTTGCGCCCAAGAAATTCCAGTTTGCCCACCAGGTTTTCAATTACGTGGTCCCACAGGAATTGTTGTGCCGTCTGATGACCTGCATTGCGAATGCGCTCTTGCTCTTCTGGGTGGCGACGCAGGTAGAGCAAGTAGCCAACGATCTCATCTGGGTCTTCGGTTTCAGTCACAATTGCATTTTCAAACGAGATCGCGTAGTCTTCTCCTGTGCTGCCGGTGACGGCAATGCCTTTTGCTCCCATCACTTCTAGTGCGACTAGGCCAAACGGCTCATGACCGCTATTTGCCAGTGTGGCATCGGCAGCAGCATAGATCGTGCGTACAAACTCTTCGGGCAAGAAGAAGCGCAGATTGTAAATGTCCGCAGAGGTTCCTGCATTGGCAATTGCATCGAGGCACTGCTCTAGATTTGGGCGCTGGGCCACAACATCTTGAATGACGAGACCGCGATGATAGGCATGGCGGAACACATCAGCTCCATGTGGCTCAATGCCGCCGCGCACGAAGAGCGTCACGGGGTGTCCGCTTTCTTTTAAGCGCGCAACGGCCTCAATCGCCATCATCCAACGTTTGTCGGGGTCGAAACGTCCAATTTTGAAGAGGAACATGCGTTGCGGATCGCCATGGCGGGCAAGCGAGCGCAAGCGTTCGACTGCATTGGTATCAACAGGGTTCATATGGCGTGTGGGGATGCCATTGGGGATAGTCAAGGGGTTGACGCCCAACTCCCACATTTTGTGTTTCATATATTTGCTAACAGTGCATAACGTTGAGACAAAGTTGAGACGGCTCCAGTTGATGCGGTGCAAGGACATCAGGCTGTTGAGGTTCCATAGCATCAAAACTTTCTGACGCACACCAAACCAGTGTAAGAGATCAGAAGTGCGGCCAATCACCTCGGCAGTATGCCAATCTTCACCCATGATGACAGGTGTTTTGCCCTGTGCGATGGCGGGCCGGACAATTTCATTGTAGATATGATAAGGCACGCTCTCGTTATAATCATAGAGCTTGGCTTCTTCCCCGTCATATACACCATTAGGATAATATTTGCTGACCCATTGTGACCAGCGTTTGAGAATCAGGCGACCATCAACGCGCAATTCAGTGGATGGTTTGTAGGGGTCACCGATAAAGATCAAATGCGTTGTATAGCCCTGTGCCGCCAGGGCTTCGCTCAGTTCCGTTACGCGTGTCCCCAGGCCACCAGCTGTGGAATACACATCTGGCCCCTCGAAGCATAGCAGGACAAACAACGTATTGTCTGGCGATATTGCTCCATCTAAGTGCATCATAATAACTTAGTCCTTCTTGAATAAAGTATGCAAGGGAAGAGGTTGACACCAGTGTGAGACGTTTGGATTGTAATTCGTGTTTTACACAGTACTGCATTTATCCACAGCGTAGTGGCGTTGTGCGTCCCTGCCCATGCAGCTTGCTTAATATGAGCGGTTATATTACATCCCTCTTCTGCTTCGCTGTCAGAGAGATTGACACTTCCTCTTTAATTATAGCATGTTCGCTGGTGCGAATATGCTTTACCGCTTAGAGTATCATAGATGCACCTTTTTTTGTCAAGTAATCCCAACTTTAATAGTCCCTACCCTAACCTATAGTACGGCTTTTTTGTCCTAGCATATCTATATATGTCTAGTCGATAGTATTCGTAGTGAACCTTTAATGGCTCGGACCGGACACTCGTCCTCATGTATCATAAGCGCATAGAGGACGAAAACAGAGTGATCTCAGAAATGAAGTGGTTTCTGCCCGATGACTGTTTTAAGGGTCCACGTGGCATAAAATGTGGGAT